>JBDIAU010000204.1:0-4584 GCA_039812565.1 Beutenbergiaceae bacterium | reverse complement strand
GGAGCCGGCGCCGCAGGCGCGGGAACAGCCGGGGCAGGAGCCGGAGCCGCCTCGACGGGCGCCGCCGCCTCGGGCGCCGCACCCCGGCGCTGGCGCCGGTGGCCGTGGGCGTGCTTGGTGCCGTACCCGACGAGGACGTCGCCGCTGGTGTCGTGCGCGGGCGCCTCGGCCTCGGGCTCGCCCGCGCCCGTGCCCGCCGGGTCGACGTCGATGACGATGATCGGGGTGCCCACCTCGACGGTGGTGCCCACCGGGGTGAGGAGCTCGCTGACCACGCCGGAGTACGGGCTGGGCAGCTCGACGAGCGACTTCGCCGTCTCGATCTCCACGATGGTCTGGTTGACCTCGACCTGGTCCCCGACGGCGACGCGCCAGTCGACGATGTCGGCCTCGGTCAGGCCTTCACCGACGTCGGGTAGCAGGAACTTGCGGAAGGTCGGCACGGCGTGGTCCTCCTCGTCGGGGACGGGTCGCGGGACGTCAGTAGGCGAGCGCGCGGTCGACGGCGTCGAGCAGGCGATCGAAGGTGGGGAGGTACTCCTCCTCGATGTTCGCCGGCGGGTACGGGGTGTGGAACCCACCCACCCGCAGCACCGGCGCCTCGAGGACGTAGAAGCAGCGCTCGGTGACCCGGGCCGCGATCTCGCCGCCGGATCCGAAGAACACGGGTGCCTCGTGGGCGACGACGAGCCGGTGCGTCCGCATGACCGACTCCACGAGGGTGTCGGTGTCGAGCGGGGAGATCGAGCGGAGGTCCACGACCTCGACGCTCGTGCCCTCCTGCGCCGCGGCCTCGGCGGCGGCGAGCGCCGTCGTCACCGTCGGCCCGTACGCGGCGATCGTGAGGTCCGTGCCGGCGCGCGCGATGCGCGCGCGGTGCAGGCCGGTCTCGATCGCGGCGGGCGAGGTGTCGGCCGGCACGTCGAGGTCGATCTCGGCCTTGTCCCAGTACCGGGACTTCGGCTCGAAGAACAGCACGGGGTCGGGGGACGCGATGGCCTGCTGGATCATCGAGTACGCGTCCGCCGGGTTGGACGGGCTGACCACCCGGAGCCCGGCCGTGTGGGCGAAGTACGCCTCCGGCGACTCGGAGTGGTGCTCGACCGCCCCGATCCCGCCACCGAACGGCACCCGGATCACCACGGGCATCTGGAGCTGGCCGGAGGAGCGGTAGGTCAGCTTGGCGAGCTGCGTGGTGATCTGGTCGAACGCCGGGAAGATGAACCCGTCGAACTGGATCTCGCAGACGGGCCGGTACCCGCGGAGCGCGAGGCCGATGGCGGTGCCGACGATCCCGGACTCGGCGAGCGGCGTGTCGACCACCCGGTCGGGCCCGAAGTCCTTGAGCAGCCCGTCGGTGACCCGGAAGACGCCGCCGAGCGCGCCGATGTCCTCGCCCATGAGGAGGACCTTGGGGTCCGCCTCCATGGCCCGGCGCAGGCCCATGTTGATCGCCTTGGCCATCGGGGTCCGGGTCGCAGCCATCAGTGACCACCCTCCGTGACGAACGAGCGCTCGTACTCCTCGAACCAGGCCCGCTCCTCGGCGACGAGCGGGTGGGGCGCGGCGTACACGTGGTCGAACATCGTCACCGCCGGCGGCTCCGGCAGCGAGCGGCAGTAGGTGCGCGTGGCCTCGGCCATGGCGTCCGCCTCGGCCTCGACCTCGGCGAAGAAGGCCTCGTCGGCCAGTCCCTCGGTGATCAGGAGGGCGCGGACGCGATCGATCGGATCACGCTGCCGCCAGTAGTCCTCCTCGGCGTGGGAGCGATACCTCGTGGGATCGTCCGACGTCGTGTGGGCGCCCATCCGGTAGGTGTACGCCTCGATGAAGGTGGGCCCGCCGCCCGTCCGTGCACGCTCGAGAGCCTCGCGCGTGACGGCGTGGACGGCGAGCACGTCGTTGCCGTCCACCCGGACCGAGGGGACCCCGAACCCGCCGCCGCGGCGGACGAGCGGCACCCGGGTCTGCCGGGTGGTGGGTTCGGAGATCGCCCACTGGTTGTTCTGGCAGAAGAGCACCAGGGGTGCGTTGTTCACCGCCGCGAACACCAGCGCCTCGTTGACGTCGCCCTGGGATGTGGCGCCGTCACCGAAGTAGGCCATGACCGCCATGTCGCGTCCGGGATCGCCGGTGCCGACTCGGCCGTCACGTTGCACGCCCATCGCGTAGCCGGTCGCGTGCAGGGTGTGCGACCCGATGACGAGCGTGTAGAGGTGGAAGTTGTGTGCCACCGGGTCCCACCCACCGTGCCGGTAGCCCCGGAACAGGTGGATGAGCTCGAGCAGGTCGACGCCCCGGGTGAGGGCGACGCCGTGCTCGCGGTAGGCCGGGAAGACGAAGTCCTGCTCGGCGAGCGCCCGGCCGGAGCCGATCTGCGCCGCCTCTTGACCGAGGCTCTGCACCCAGAGGGCGAGCTCGCCCTGGCGCTGCAAGGAGGTCGCCTCGTTGTCGAAGCGACGCACCACCACCATGTCGCGGTAGAAGCCGCGGAGGTCGTCCGCGGTGAGACCGGCGACGAAGGGCGAGTACGTCGCGTCTGTCACGCGCCGCCCTTCCGGGGTGAGCAGCTGGACCAGCTCGGTGTCCGAGGCGGAGGTGTGCGCGTCCATCCGGACTCCTTCCGAGGTGTCGCTACCTACGGTACCGAAACTTACGATTCCGTAACCTACGTTCCAGTAGGTTACGGTCCGCCGCTCCCTCGCGGCAAGCACGCACGTGACGAAGCCATCATGGCGTGCCTCACACCCTGATCAGGCCCAGTCGTGCAGCAGGCTCACGAACGCGTCGTTCTCCTGCGTGGTCCCGATGCTCACGCGGACCCCCTCCCCGGCGAACGGCCGCACGAGGACGCCCCGCTCCCGCGCGAACGCGGCGAGCTCCAGCGTGCGGGCGCCGACCGCCAGCCACACGAAGTTCCCCTGCGGCTCCGGGACCTCGACGCCGATCGCCGCCAGCGCCGCGACCACCCGCTCGCGCTCGCGGACGACGTCGTCCACCCGGGCCAGCAGCTCCTCCCGCGCGGCCAGCGAGGCCACCGCGGCCACCTGCGCGACGCCGTTCACGCCGAACGGGGTCGACGCCGCCCGGATCCCCGCGGCGAGGGCGGGGTTCGCGAGGGCGTACCCCACCCGCAGGCCGGCGAGCCCGTACGCCTTGGAGAACGTGCGGGTGACGACGACGTTCGGCCGCTCCCGCAGGAGGACGGCGGTGTCGACCGCCTCGGGGTCGCGGACGAACTCGGCGTACGCCTCGTCGACGACGACGGCGACGTCGCCCGGCACCGCGTCGAGGAAGGCCGCCACCTCGGCCGCGCGCAGCGCGGGGCCGGTCGGGTTGTTCGGCGTGCACAGCAGGACGACCCGGGTCCGCGCGGTGACGGCGGCGGCCATCGCCGGCAGGTCGTGCCGGCCGTCCGCGGCGAGGGGGACGGGCACGCCGCTCGCACCCGCGACGGCCACGAGGATCGGGTACGCCTCGAACGAGCGCCACGGGTAGACCACCTCGTCCCCGGCCTCGCACACGGCCTCGAGGATGTGGCCGAGGACGGCCACCGACCCGCCCGCGGTGACCACCTCCGCGGGAGTGCAGCCGTGCTGCTCGGCGAGGGCCTCGCCGAGCTCCGTGGCGTACATGTCGGGGTAGCGGTTGACCTCGTGCCCGGCGCGGGCGACGGCCTCGAGCACGGACGGCAGCGGGGGGTACGGGTTCTCGTTGGAGGAGAGCTTGTGGACCCGGGCCCCGGCGGGGGGCCGGGCCCCGGGCACGTAGGCGGGCAGGGCCCGGATCGCCGCGCGCAACGGCACCTCAGGGGTCGTCATGAGGCACAGCATGGCCGGTCGGACGCACGCGTCGGGCCGGCACGCCTGCGCCTCGCCGACGGCGCCCCGGGACCACCCGGACGGGCGTGCGACCATCGAGGCATGGCCGCCTTCCTCGTCCGGCTCGTCGTCAACGGCATCGCGATCTGGCTCACCAGCCTCTGGGTCTCGGGCGTCACCATCACCCCGGCGCCCACGCCCGCGGGCCAGGTGGTGGTCGTCGCCGTCGTCGCGCTGGTCTTCGGACTGATCAACACGTTCGTCAAGCCGATCGTCCAGATCCTCTCGATCCCCTTCTACATCCTCACGCTCGGCCTGTTCACCCTGGTCGTCAACGCCCTCATGCTGCTCCTGACGAGCTGGCTCACCTCCTTCACGCGCTGGGGCCTCACGGTCGACGGCTTCTGGACCGCCGTCTGGGCCGCCCTCGTCATCTCGGTCATCAGCTGGCTCCTCGCGCTGGTCCTGCCCGACGGCGAGCGTCGCCGCGACCGCCGCCGCCAGCCCACGTACGACTACTACTGACCTACCGACGGCCCCGGGTCGCGGGGTCCCGCTCCGCGACGTACACCGTGGTGGTCGCCGTCGCCCCCGGCCCGCCGAGCACCTCGCGGGCACCGGCCCGCCAGGCGACCACCGACGGGTGGGTCGAGCGGTCGACCGCCGCGCCGGTCGCCGCGTACGACGTCGCGGGGTGGGCCCCCTGGCCCGACGGCGGCGCGGCGCGCACGACCGTCCGGGCGGCCTCGTCCGGCGCCGCCGC
>JBDIAU010000203.1:0-4587 GCA_039812565.1 Beutenbergiaceae bacterium | reverse complement strand
ACGAGCGGCGCCACGCGCCGCCGTCGCCAGTAGTACTCGGCGAAGACCACGCCCATGACGGCGTTGCCGATGAAGGGCCCGATGCCCTGGTACAGGTGATACGAGCCGCGCAGCAGCGCGCTCGCCGCGATGATCGACCAGTGCCGCCACGCGAGGTCGCGCAGTCGCTCGACGAGGTAGCCGACGGCGATCACCTCCTCCAGCAGCGCGTTCTGCAGCGCCGAGAGCAGGAGCACCGGGACGGTCCACCAGTACGCGTCGAGCGCCGAGGCCTGGACCTGCACGGTGATCCCGAGCACGCGGCCGAGGGCGTAGAACGCCAGGCCCGGGATCCCGATGAGCGCGGCGAGCCCGACGCCGGCGGCGAGGGTCCGCCCGACCGGCGCGAGGCCGAGGCCGATGCGGCGCACGGCCCCGCGGCCGGAGTCGGACAGCAGGTAGAGCGCCAGCGCGACCGGCAGCAGCGCGAAGCCGATGCCGAGCAGCTGGTAGGTGAGGTCCAGCAGAGGTCGGGGTGAGAGCGAGGGGTTCAGGGTGGCGGTCTGGTCGCGCAGCGGGGTGACCTCGGTGAGCCGAGCGACGATGCGCACGAGGGCGTAGACGCCCGACTGCCCGAGCGAGAGGCCGAGGACGATCCAGACCTCGGCCGTCAGCCGCCGCCGCGACCCGACCGCCACCTCCACCGGCGGTCAGTCCCCGATCTCGGCCGCGCGCCTGCCGACGGCGCGGACGACGAACCCGAGCACCACGAGCACGATGCCGGAGAGCACCGCGTAGAGGCCGATGATCCAGGCGATCACGGAGACGCTCTCGCGCGGGGAGAAGATCAGCGCGAAGCCGAAGGCGAGCGTGACCAGGCCCCAGAACAGGCCCCAGCCCCAGCCGCTGCCCGGCACGCTGCGCATGCTGAGGGCGCCGAGCGTGGCGATGATGCCCGCGACGACGGCCCAGGCGCCCAGGACGATCGCGAGGATGCCGAGCGTCGCGCTCGGCCAGACGAGCAGCACGGTGCCGATGACGACGCCCAGCACGCCACCGGTGAGGCGCCAGCCGGAGTCCCCGCCCGCGGCGCGCCGGCGCCGCAGGGCGTCCACAAGCGTCACGATGCCGTCGACGATCAGGAAGGCGCCCAGGACGCGCACGAGGAAGATCACCGACGACGCGGGGTTGGCCATGACGACGACGCCGATGACGACGGCGATCACGCCGCGCACGACGGGGTACCACCAGACCTGCTGGGCCATCTGGGAGAGGGAGAGAGAGGGGACGGTCGGGTTGCTCACGGTGTCCTCCGGGTGGGTGCGCGCGGGACCGCGCGCGCGCAGGTTACCCCGCGCCGCCGACCGGCCGCCCGGAGCGGCTGACGGTCCGCCTGGTGCGACACCCGCCACAGGACGCCCGCGAACGGCCCCGCCCGCCGGGTCCGGGCGCCGCCCCCACCTAGACTCGTCGGCATGGCCGTGACCACCGTGGCCGGCCCCCGGCGCCAGGTCGACGTCGTCGACGCCCCACGGGCGCGGGTCCGCCGCCCCGACGACCTCGTGGGCCTCGTGCTGACGGTCGTCGGGATCGCCGTGGTGCTGCTGCTCGCGGTGTTCGCGCACGGCACCGCAGAGGGCGTCACCGAGGACGTCCAGTCCGTGGCCGCCCGGATCCTGCGCGGCCTCCTCGAGATCCCGCTCAGCCTCATCGAGGTCGCGATCGCGCTGTGCGTGCCGTGGATCGTCCTGGTGGAGCGGCTCGTCCGGCGGGCGTTCCGGCAGGTGGTCGAGGCGGTCGGGGCGGCGGTCGGCGGTGCCGCCGCCGCGGCCGCGACGTCCCTGATCGTCGAGGCCGTCGGCTCCGAGGCGCTCGTCGACGGCCTGAGCGTGACCGTGCAGGGCGTCGCGATGGTCGTGGTCCCGGCCGGCTCCGCCGCCGTCGCGGCGTTCCTCACCGCGTCGGGCTCCCGCGACCAGCGAGCCACGCTCGCCTGGTCCTGGAACCTCTACTGGGTCGCCGTGGTGCTGGCGATCATCCAGACCGAGGTCACCCTGCCGGCGGCGCTGCTCGCCGTCGTCCTGGGCCGTGCGGTCGGTCTCGCCGTGCGGTTCGGCTCCGGCGTCTACAGCGAGCGCGCGTACGGAACCGCGCTGGTCGAGGGGATCCGGCGGGCCGGTCTCGACCCCGTGCAGGTGGTCCGCGTCAGCACGCTCTCCGCGCTCCCGCCGCACGCCGTCGTCGCGACCACCGCGGCGCCGATCGGCTACACCGAGCAGCGTCTCGCCGAGGGCGAGGCCGCGGAGGTGGGTTACCACGACCACGAGCCGTTCCGCGGCCCCGGCCCGGTCGACGCCGAGGAGGTCGTCGCGCACGCGGCGGACCCGGCGACGCTCGCGCTGGAGGTGCCGGGGCAGGGCCGGGTCTACGCGGTGACGGACGCGGCGGGCACCCGGTGGGACGTCCTCGTGCTCGACGGCGACCGCCAGGTGATCGGCTGGCTCGCCTCGGTCTGGTCCTCCCTGCGCCTGAGGGGCTTCGACCGGCGCTCGGTGGTGAGCCTGCGGCAGGCGGCCGAGCGGGCGTCGCTGATGTCGTACGCCGCGACGGCGGCCGGGGTCCGCACGCCGCCGCTCGTCGGGCTCGCCGAGGTGGGCGACTCGGTGATCATGGCCTACGCCCGCCTCAACGACGCGACGCCGCTGGCGGAGATGGCGGGCGAGGAGATCTCCGACGCCGTCCTCGCGGACGCGTGGGCCCAGCTGCGCCGGGCGCACGCCGCGGGCCTCGCCCACCGCGACCTCTCGGCGGACGTCCTGCTCGTCCAGCACGACGCGGTCACGCTGGTGGGGTGGACGTCGGGCGACGTCGCCTCGAGCGAGCTCGCCCGGCGGCTCGACCTCGCGCAGATGCTCGCGCTGCTCGCCGTCCACGTCGGCGTCGAGCGCGCCGTCGGCAGCGCGGCCCAGGTGCTCGACCCCGCCCTGCTCGGGGCGATCGCGCCGCTGCTCCAGCCCGTGGCGCTGCCGCCGGAGACGCGGGCGCGGGTCCGCAAGGACAAGAAGGTGCTGGAGGCGCTGCGCGAGGCGCTGGTCGCGCTCCTGCCGACGGACACCGAGCTGCAGCCCGTCCAGCTGACGCGGTTCTCCGCGCGGACGGTCGTCACCGCGACGGTCGCCGTCGGCGCCGTCTGGGTGCTGCTGTCCTCCCTCAACGTCGACCAGGTGGTCGGCACCGTGCGGGACGCCAACCCGGTGTGGGCGGCGGTCGCCTTCGTGCTCGGCCTCGTCACGTATCTCGGCGCGGCGATGACGCTGCTGGCGTTCTCCCCGGTGCGGGTGGGGCTGTGGCGCACGACGCTGGTGCAGGCGGCGGCGTCGGTGGTCGCGCTCGTGGCGCCGGCGGGCGTCGGCCCGGCGGCCCTCAACCTGCGCTACCTGAACCGGCGCAAGGTGGACACGCCGCTCGCGGTGGCGTCGGTGGCGCTGATCCAGGTCGCGACGTTCGTCAGCACGGTGGTGCTGCTCCTGGTCATCGCCCTGGTCACGGGCTCGAGCGGGACCTTCCAGCTCCCCGGGCCGATGACGCTGGGGATCGTCGGAGCCGTCCTCGCCCTCGTCGGGGCGGCGCTCGCGGTGCCCCGGGTGCGGGCCTGGACGTGGGCGAAGACCGGCCCGACGCTGCGCCAGGTCTGGCCCCGCGTCCTGTGGGTCGTCGGGCAGCCGTGGCGCCTCGGCCTCGGGCTCCTCGGCACCGTGGTGCAGACCGGCGCGTTCATCGCCGCGTTCGCGGCGTCGATCGCGGCGTTCGGGCAAGAGGTCTCGCTCACCCAGATGGCGATCATCTACCTCGGCGGCACCGCCCTCGGCTCGGCGGTGCCGACCCCCGGCGGCCTCGGCACGGTCGAGCTCGCGCTCTCCGGCGGACTCGCCGCGGCGGGGATCCCGCCGGCCGTGGCCGCGTCGATCGCCGTGCTCTTCCGGCTCCTCACCTTCTGGCTGCGGATCCCGGTCGGCTGGGTGGCGATGCGCTACCTGCAGCGCAAGAACGACCTCTGACGACGGCGCCTCACGCCTGGACGCCGGCGGCCAGGTCCCGGCCCCAGTCCGTGGCCCGCTCGACCTCGCCCGGGAGCAGCGGCCCGCCCATGTCGGCCACCCAGAACGACTCGGTGCCCGCGGGCAGGGCGCCGAGGTGCCGCAGCCGCTTCTGGGCCGCCTTCGCGGCGGAGCCGGGCACGAACGACTTGTTGATCCGGGTGTCGAAGGCGGCGCCGCGGATGCCGGGGCCGAGGCGCACGGACTCCAGCCACTCCCGCAGACCGATGCCCCGGGAGACCGGCTCGCCCGGCACCTGTGCGCGGGCGGTGTCCCGGGTCTGCGGCCGGGAGAGCGAGAACGCGTGCGTCGGGCCGCCGACGACGAGCAGGACGTCGGCGCCCTCCAGGGCGGTCGGCGCCTGGGACACCTCGTGCACCTCGACGGGCAGCGTCTCCCCCAGCCCGGCGGCGACGGCGTTCGCCACCGCCTGCGTGTTGCCGAAGATGGACTCGTAGACGACGACGGCGCGGCTCACTCTCGGCTCCTTCCGGCGGGCAGGCACCAGTCT
>JBDIAU010000202.1:0-4599 GCA_039812565.1 Beutenbergiaceae bacterium | reverse complement strand
AGCATCGGCAGGAGCGCGGAGCGCGCCACGGGGTAGCGCGCGACGATCGCCTCGGCGTCCTGCCGGAGCCGGGCGTACGTCGCCGCGTCGTACGTGGACTGCGTCACCGGTCGACACCTCCGAGCACCGGGTCGAGGGAGGCGACGGCGACGACGACGTCCGCCACCTGGCCGCCCTCGCACATCACCGCCAGGGCCTGCAGGTTCGTGAAGGACGGGTCGCGGAAGTGCGCCCGGTAGGGCCGGGTCCCGCCGTCGGAGACGAGGTGCACCCCGATCACGCCGCGCGGGTGCTCGATGGTCTGGAACACCTGCCCGGCGGGCACGGCGAAGCCCTCCGTCACGAGCTTGAAGTGGTGGATGAGCGCCTCCATCGAGGTGCCCATGATCTGGCGGATGTGGTCGAGCGAGTTGCCCTGGCCGTCGGCGCCCACCGACAGCTGGGCGGGCCACGCGATCTTCTTGTCCGCCACCATGACCGGCGCGGGACCGAGGTCCTCGAGCCGCGTGAGCACCTGCGCGACGATCCGCAGCGACTCGCGCGCCTCCTTGAGCCGCAGGACGACGCGGCTGAAGGAGTCGGAGTCCGTCGACGTCGGGACGTCGAAGTCGTACGTCTCGTACCCGCAGTACGGCTGCGCCTTGCGCAGGTCGAACGGCAGGCCCGCGGAGCGCAGCACCGGTCCGGTCACCCCGAGCGCCACCGCGGCGGCGAGCGGGAGGTAGCCGACGTCGACCATCCGGCCGCGGAAGATCGGGTTGGCGAGCATGAGGTCCTCGAGCTCGCCGATCCCCTTCGCGATGACCGGCAGCATGCTGCGGACGTGCTCGACCGTGCCCTCGGGCAGGTCCTGCGCGACGCCGCCCGGGCGGATGTAGGCGTGGTTCATCCGCAGGCCCGTGATCCGCTCGAAGATCCGCAGGATCTCCTCACGCTCCCGGAACGCGATCGTCATGATCGTCGTCGCGCCGAGCTCGTTGCCGCCCGTGCCCACCGCGACCAGGTGGGAGGAGATCCGGTTGAGCTCCATCATGAGCACGCGGATGAGGGTGGCCCGCTCCGGGACGGCGTCCGTGATGCCCAGGAGCTTCTCGACGCCCAGGCAGTACGCCACCTCCTGGAACAGGGGCGCCACGTAGTCCATCCGGGTGCAGAACGTCACGCCCTGCGTCCAGGAGCGGAACTCCATGTTCTTCTCGATGCCCGTGTGGAGGTAGCCGATGCCGGCGCGCGCCTCGGTGACGGTCTCGCCGTCGATCTCGAGGATGAGCCGCAGGACGCCGTGCGTCGACGGGTGCTGCGGGCCCATGTTGACGACGATGCGCTCCTCGCCGAGCGCTTCGGCCTCGGCCGCGATGTCGGCCCAGTCCCCGCCGACGGCGGTGAACTCGGTCGGCCCCGCGGCGCCGCGGGGCGCCTGGCCGGCCGGACGGGTGGCGGATGTCCGCGCCATCAGCTGTACGACCTCCGCTCGTCGGCCGGGGGCACCGTGGCGCCCTTGTACTCCACCGGGATCCCGCCGAGCGGGTAGTCCTTGCGCTGCGGGTGGCCGGGCCAGTCGTCCGGCATCGCGATGCGGGCGAGCGACGGGTGGCCGTCGAAGACGATGCCGAAGAAGTCCCACGTCTCCCGCTCGTGCCAGTCGTTCGTCGGGTAGACCGCGACGGAGCTGGGGATGTGGGGGTCGGCGTCGGGCGCGACCACCTCGACGCGCAGGGCGCGCGTGTGCGTGATCGAGAAGAGGTGGTGGACGGCGTGCAGCTCGCGGCCGGTCTCCTGCGGGTAGTGCACGCCGGAGACCCCGAGCGACAGCTCGAAGCGCAGGTCCTGCTCGTCCCGCAGGGCGCGGAGCACCCGCACGAGGTGCTCGCGGCGGACCACCAGGGTCAGCTCGCCCCGGTCGACGACGACGCGCTCGACGGCGTCGTCGAACGGCACCCCCTGCTCGTCGAGCACCTCGGCGAGGAGGTCGACGACGTCGTCGAAGTACGAGCCGTACGGCCGCGGCGTCGACGGCTGCAGGGTCACCTGGCGGACGAGCCCGCCGAAGCCGGACGTGTCGCCGGTGCCCGAGACGCCGAACATGCCGCGCCGGACGTCGACCACCTCGCCGGGCGTGGGGACGCCGCCGGGCGGGTTCGTCGAGACGTCCCCGCCGGTGCGGCCCGAGCCCGGCGGGACCACGCTGTCGGTGCTCACGCGAGAAGGCCCTTCATCTGGTGCGTCGGGACGGCGGCCAGAGCCGCCTCCTCGGCCGCGCGCGCCGCGTCACGCCGGTGGGCGCCGAGCGGCTCGTTCTGGATCTGGGCGTGGAGCTCGAGGATGGCGTGGATGAGCATCTCCGGCCGCGGCGGGCAGCCGGGCAGGTAGACGTCCACGGGCACGATGTGGTCGACACCCTGGACGATCGCGTAGTTGTTGAACATCCCGCCCGACGACGCGCAGACGCCCATCGACAGGACCCACTTCGGCTCCGCCATCTGGTCGTAGATCTGGCGGATGATCGGGGCCATCTTCTGGCTGACGCGGCCCGAGACGATCATCAGGTCGGCCTGGCGCGGCGAGGCGCGGAAGACCTCCATGCCGAAGCGGGACAGGTCGAAGCGCGGCGTGCCCGCGGCCATCATCTCGATCGCGCAGCACGCCAGGCCCATCGTCACCGGCCACAGCGACGCCTTGCGGAAGTAGCCGACGAGGTCCTCGACCGTCGACAGCAGGAACCCGGCCGGGACCTTGTCCTCGAGACCCACGTGTCTCCCCCTCCTCTCAGGTCCAGTCCAGCCCGCCGCGGCGCCACTCGTACACGAGGGGCACCGTGATCAGGACGATGAACGCCAGCATGGCGATGAGCCCGTAGGCGCCGAGCTCGGTGAACGCGACGGCCCACGGGTAGAGGAAGACCACCTCGATGTCGAAGATGATGAAGGTCATCGCGACGAGGTAGTACTTCACCGGGAAGCGGCCCGCGACGGCGTGCGGGGTCGGCTCGATGCCGCACTCGTACGCCTCGAGCTTGGCCCGGTTGTAGCGCTTCGGCCCGATGATCGCGCTCGCGGCGACGCCACCCAGCGCCATGACGGCGGCGACCGCCATCATGATCAGGATCGGGGTGTACGGGTTGGTCATGGTCCCTCCACCGGTGGGGGCGACTCGAGGGTGACGGGCACCGGGCTGGTCCCGACGGGCGTCCGGGCGATCACGAGGCGGGCACGATCCGCGTGAGAGCAGTGATCACCTGGTCCATCGTGTCACCGCCGCGCCGGTCGTAGCAGTCCGAGAGCAGCTTCATGGTGAAGCGCATCAGGGTGGGCCTGGGCAGCCCGTACCGCGTGCACACCCGCATCACCTCCGGGTGCTCGATGAGCTTCACGAACATCCGGCCGAGCGTGTAGTACCCGCCCAGGTCGTCCCGCATGCGTGCGGCGTACGTCCGGAGCGCCTTCTCGCGGCCGTACGCGCTGGTGCGCGCGAGCGCCTGCGAGATCACGTCGGCGGCGACGCGGCCCGCCTGCATGCCGTACGCGATGCCCTCGCCGTTGAACGGGGAGACCATGCCGCCGGAGTCGCCGACGAGCAGCAGGCCCTTGCCGTAGTGCGGGGTCCGGTTGAACGCCATCGGCAGCGCCGCGCCGCGCAGCTCCCCCACCTGGTTCTCGGGGGTGAAGCCCCACTCCGCTGGGGCGTTCGCCATCCACCGCGCGAACAGGTCCTTGTAGTCCAGCCGGGTGGCGCTCGCCGTGGAGCTCACCGATCCGAGGCCGACGTTCGCCGTGCCGTCGCCGAGCGCGAAGATCCAGCCGTAGCCCGGGAGCAGGGCGGAGCGTCCGGGGGCGCCGTCCCACAGCTCGAGGTGGGACTCCATCCACTCGTCGTCGTGCCGAGGGGTGCGGAAGTAGGTGCGGACGGCGACGCCCATCGGGCGGTCGTGGCGCTTGGCGATGCCCATCGCCGTGGCGAGGCGGGAGGAGACGCCGTCGGCCGCGACGACGACGGGCGCGCGGTACGTGCGCTGGGGGCCGGCGTCGCCCCGGGCCCGGGCGGGCGCCGTCGGGCGGGCGGTCACGCCGACGACGCGGCCGGTGCGCTCGTCGCGGACGGGGCCGGTGACGGTGACGCCCTCGACGAGCTTGGCGCCCGTCCGTCGGGCGTGGTGGGCGAGGGTGGCGTCCAGGTCCATGCGGCTGCGGGCGAGGCCGAAGCTCGGGTACGAGGCGAGCTCGGGCCACTCGAGGGTGATCTGGTGGCCGCCGCCGAGGACGCGCAGGCCGCGGTTGCGGATCCAGCCGTCCTCCGGCCGGATCGGCACGCCCATCGCGATGAGCTCGGCGACGGCGCGCGGCGTCAGGCCGTCGCCGCAGACCTTGTCCCGGGGGAAGGTCGCCTTCTCGAGGAGGAGGACCTCCAGGCCCGTCTGCGCGAGGTAGTGGGCGGTGGCGGAGCCGGACGGGCCCGCGCCGACGACGATGACGTCCGCATCGTCCGACGCAGTGCTGTGGCCTGTCACGTCGCCGCCTTCTTCACCTCGGGATCGCCGGGCGCTTGCGCGGGGAGTCTACAAACGAGGTGACAGGGTGTCCCGTTAGGCAGGCCTAACCCACC
>JBDIAU010000201.1:0-4600 GCA_039812565.1 Beutenbergiaceae bacterium | reverse complement strand
GGGACCCGCCGCGGGGCCCGGCGCGGCGCCCGGGCGCAGCGCCGGCACGCCGAGCGGCACGCCGCGGCCGTCCCAGTTGAGCAGGTTGACCTGGGCCTCGCGGTCGGACGCCGGGACGGTCACCTCGGTGCGCTGGCGCTGCTGGAGGGCGTGGAAGGTCTCGACGGCGACCGGCACCGGGCGGCCGGACGACTCGCCGAACGGTCCGGACTCGTAGGCGCCGGGCCCGCCCTCGTAGTCGAGGGAGCACGCGAGCTCCTCGAGCTGCCGCCCGGTCTCGGTGTGCGCCTCCGGGATGACGTACCGGTCCTCGTACTTGGCGATCGCGAGCAGCCGGTAGAGGTCGTAGAGCGCCTGCTCCGTCATCCCGACGGACGCCGGGATCCCCGGGTCGACGGGCTGGCCGAGGTTGTGGTCGCGCATGTAGGAGCGCATCGCCGCGAGGGTCTCGAGGGCCGCGCGGACGGGCGTCGCGTCCCCGGCGGTGAAGAGCTCCGCCAGGTACTCGATCGGGATGCGCAGGGCGTCCAGGGCGCCGAAGAGGGCGCCGGCCGCCTCGGCGTCGTGGCCGGTCTCCCGCAGCGCGTCGACCACGGGCGACAGCGGCGGGATGTACCAGACCATCGGCATCGTCCGGTACTCCGGGTGCAGCGGCAGCGCCACCCGGTGCACCTTGGCGAGGGCGTACACGGGGGAGCGGCGCGCGGCGTCGAGCCAGTCGGGCGGGATGCCGTCGCGGGTCGCGGCCCGCTGCACCTCGGGGTCCTCGGGGTCCAGGAGCAGGTTCAGCTGCGCCTCGTAGAGGTCCTTCGGGTCGGGGGTGGCGGCGGCCGCGGTGACGGCGTCGGCGTCGTACAGGAAGAGGCCCAGGTAGCGCAGCCGCCCGACGCAGGTCTCCGAGCACACGGTCGGCAGTCCCACCTCGATGCGCGGGTAGCACAGGGTGCACTTCTCGGCCTTGCCCGTGCGGTGGTTGAAGTAGACCTTCTTGTAGGGGCAGCCGGTCACGCACATCCGCCAGCCGCGGCACGCGTCCTGGTCGACCAGCACGATGCCGTCCTCGCTCCGCTTGTACATCGCGCCGGACGGGCAGGCGGCGACGCACGCGGGGTTGAGGCAGTGCTCGCAGATGCGGGGCAGATAGAACATGAACGCCCGCTCGAAGTCGAGCCGGACCCGGTCCGCGACGTCGGCCTTGATCTTCTTCAGCACCGGGTCCTGGGGCGCGAGCTCGGGCCCGCCCCCCAGGTCGTCGTCCCAGTTGGCCGACCACTCGATCTTCATCGTCTTGCCCGAGATCAGGGACCGGGGCTGGGCCACCGGGGTGTGCTCGCCGAGCGGCGCGGAGATCAGGGTGTCGTAGTCGTAGGTCCAGGGCTCGTAGTAGTCGTCGAGCGTCGGGAGCTTCGGGTTGCTGAAGATCGTCGCGAGCCGCTTGAGGCGCCCGCCCGAGCGCAGGCGCAGCCTGCCGCGGCGCAGGACCCAGCCGCCCTCCCAGGTCTCCTGGTCCTCGTACGTGCGCGGGTAGCCCTGGCCGGGGCGGGTCTCGACGTTGTTGAACCAGACGTACTCCATGCCGGCGCGGTTGGTCCACGCCTGCTTGCACGTCACCGAGCAGGTGTGGCACCCGATGCACTTGTCGAGGTTCATCACCATGCCCATCTGGGCCATGACCTTCATCAGTACGTCACCTCCTGCGACCGACGGCGGATGACGGTCACCTCGTCGCGCTGGTTGCCGGTGGGGCCGAGGTAGTTCATGGCGAACGAGAGCTGCGCGTAGCCGCCGACGATGTGCGTCGGCTTGAGCATCAGGCGGGTCAGGGAGTTGTGGATGCCGCCCCGCAGGCCCGACGTCTCGGTGCGGGGCACGTCCACCACCCGGTCCTTGGCGTGGTACATGTACACGGTCCCGGCCGGCATCCGGTGGCTGACCACGGCCCGGGCGACCACCACGCCGTTGCGGTTGTACGCCTCGATCCACTCGTTGTCCTTGACGCCGATCGCCCCCGCGTCCTGCGGGCTCATCCAGATCTCCGGGCCCCCGCGGGACAGCGAGAGCATGAAGAGGTTGTCCTGGTACTCGGAGTGGATGGACCACTTGGAGTGCGGGGTGAGGTAGCGCACGGTGACCTCGCGCCCGACGCCGGTGCCCTGGTCCCCGAAGAGCCGGTGCATGTTGAGCGGCGGCCGGAAGGTCGGCAGGTTCTCCCCGATCTCGCTCATCCAGTCGTGGTCGAGGAAGAGGTGCTGGCGCCCGGTGAGGGTGTGCCACGGCTTCAGCCGCTCGACGTTGATCGCGAAGGCGGTGTACCGCCGGCCGCCGTGCTCGCTGCCCGACCACTCGGGGCTCGTGATCACCGGGACGGGCCGGGCCTGGGTGTCGGCGAACGTGATCCGCTTGCCCTCGTGGTCGAGCGCGAGGTCGGCGAGGCGCTGCCCGGTCCGCCGCTCCAGGTCCCGGAAGCCCTCGACGGCGACGCGCCCGTTCGTCGTGCCGCTGAGCGCGAGGATCGCCTCGCACACGTGCACGTCGCTGACGAGGGCGGGCCGCCCCGCCGTCGGACCCTCGGCGAGGACGCCGTTCGTCCGCGCGAGGAGCGCCACCTCGGGCGCCGTCTTCACGGCGACGCCCTTGGTCACGGTCCCGACGGTGTCGAGCAGCGGGCCGAGCGCGGCCATCTTCGCGCCGATCGCGGTGTAGTCCCGCTCGACGACGACGATCTTCGGCGCCGTGCGCCCGGGCACGAGCTCCACCTCGCCGCGGCGCCAGTCCCGCACCACGCCGTGCGGGAGCGCGAGCTCGTCGGGGGTGTCGTGGGTGAGCGGGATGGCGAGGAGGTCCTCGCGGACGCCGAGGTGGCCCACCGCGAGGGCGGAGACCGTGCGGGCGAGGGCGTGGAAGATGTCGTGGTCGCTCTTCGTCTCCCACGGCGGGTCGATCGCGGGGGTGAAGGCATGCACGTACGGGTGCATGTCCGTGCTGGACAGGTCGTGCTTCTCGTACCAGGTGGCCGCGGGCAGGAGCACGTCGCCGAAGAGCCCGCTGCTCGTCATCCGGAAGTCGATGCTCACCAGGAGGTCGAGCTTGCCCTCGGGCCCGTCGGGCCGCCACGTCACGTCCCGGGGCCGCTCGCCGTCGGGTGTCTCGTCGGCGCGCACCGCGTGGTCGGTCCCGAGGAGGTGCTTGAGGAAGTACTCGTTGCCCTTGCTCGAGGAGCCGAGGAGGTTCGCGCGCCACAGTGTGAGCACCCGGGGCCAGTTCTCGGGGGCGTCGGGGTCCTCGACGGCGAAGCGCAGGCGGCCGGTCCTGAGCTCGTTCGCGACGTGCTCGGCGGCGGGCACGCCGGCGGCCCGCGCCTCGTCCGCGAGGTCGAGCGGGTTGCGGTCGAAGGACGGGAACGACGGCATCCAGCCGGAGCGGGCGGACTGGGCGAGCGTGTCGATCGTCGACGTCCCGGCGAAGCGCCCCTCGCCGAGGGGTGAGGCCAGCGTGTCGGCGCCCAGCCGGTCGTAGCGCCACTGGTCGGTGTGCACGTACCAGAAGGCGGTCCCGATCATCTGCCGGGCGGGCCGGGCCCAGTCGAGGCCGAACGCGAGGTTCGCCCAGCCGGTAACCGGCCGGCACTTCTCCTGGCCCACGTAGTGGGCCCAGCCGCCGCCGTTCACGCCCTGGCAGCCGGTGAGCGTGATCAGCGCCAGGAACGTCCGGTAGATCGTGTCCGAGTGGAACCAGTGGTTCGTCCCCGCCCCCAGGATGATCATCGAGCGGCCGCCGGAGTCCTCGGCGTTCTGCGCGAACTCGCGGGCGACGCGGACGGCCTGGGCGGCGGGGACGCCGGTGACCTCCTCCTGCCAGGCGGGCGTGTAGGGGGCCGGGTCGTCGTACCCCGTGGGCCAGGTGCCCGGGAGCCCCGGCCGGGCGACGCCGTACTGGGCGAGCATGAGGTCGTAGACGGTGGTGACGAGGCGCGTGCCCGCCGTCGTCTCGAGGTGCGCCGCCGGCACGCCGCGCGCGTGGGTGCTGCCGCCCTCGCCGTGCTCCTGGCCGACGTCGAACCGCGGCAGCAGGACCGTTGCCGTCTCCGTCCCGTCGGCGCCGTACAGGCTCAGGGCCGGGTCCACGCCCTCGAGGTCGAGGTTCCACCGGCCGACCCCCGACTCGCCGTAGCGGAAGCCGAGCGAGCCGTTCGGCACGTGCGGGCGCCCCGTCGCGGCGTCGACCAGGACGGTCTTGAACGCCGCGCCCTCGCCGTCGTCCCCGAGGTCGGCGGCGGTGACGAACTTGTCCGGCACCCACGCGCCGTCCTTCTGGCGCAGCGAGACCAGGAACGGCAGGTCGCTGAACCGCTTGACGTAGTCGACGAACCGTGGCACCTGCCGCTCGACGAAGAACTCGGTGAGGATGACGTGACCCATCGCCATTCCGAGCGCGCCGTCGGTGCCCGGGTGCGGCGAGAGCCACTCGTCGGCGAACTTGGTGTTGTCGGCGTAGTCCGGGCTGACCGTGACCACCTTCTGGCCCCGGTAGCGGGCCTCGGCCATGAAGTGCGCGTCCGGCGTGCGGGTCACGGGCACGTTCGCGCCCCACATGATCAGGT
>JBDIAU010000200.1:0-4603 GCA_039812565.1 Beutenbergiaceae bacterium | reverse complement strand
CGCGGCCCTGCAGGCCGCCGGCGGCGTCGGGGTCCTGGCCTACCTGTCCGGCTCCACCACCAACGCCCCGGTCACCGCGTCGTTCGACGACCTGAGCGTCGACCCCATCGGCTGATGGCCGGTCACGACTCGTCGCGAGTCGTGATCGCGGTCCTGACGTACCAGCGGCCGGGAGACCTCGCAGAGGCTCTCCCGGCGCTGGTACAGCAGGCCGAGACCATCGACCCGCCTGCCGACGTCCTCGTCATCGACAACGACCCGGCCGGGAGCGCCGAGCAGACCGTCACAGGGTTCGGCTCACCGCTCCTGCGCTACGTCCACGAGCCCACCCCGGGGATCGCGGCCGCCCGCAACCGCGCCCTCGCCGAGAGCGACCACGACCTCCTGGTCTTCATCGACGACGACGAGCGACCGTCGCCGGACTGGCTCGTCCAGCTCCTCGACGTGTACCGCTCGTCACGGCCGGCGGCGGTCGCCGGCCGGGTGATCTCCGAGTACAGCGTCGAGCCCGACGACTTCATCGTGGCCGGCCGGTTCTTCGAGCGCCTCCGGCACCCCACGGGGTCGTCCGTGCCCGCCGCGGCGACGAACAACTTGCTCCTCGACCTCGCCCAGGTCCGGGCCCACGGCCTGACGTTCGACGAGCGGCTCGGCCTGTCCGGCGGCTCCGACAACCTCTTCACCCGCGAGCTCGTGGCGCGCGGCGGCCGGATCCTGTGGTGCGACGAGGCCTTCGTCGTCGACGTCGTGCCCGCGTCCCGGCTGACGCGGACCTGGGTGCTGCGTCGGGCGTACCGGACGGGGAACACCGAGGCCCGGGTCTCGGTCGACCTCGCCGGCGGCGGAGCCCGGCAAACGATCGCACGGCTCCGGGAGACCGCCCGAGGGATCGTCAGGCTCGCGGGCGGCGGCGCCCGATGGGCCGTCGGCGTGCTCAAGCGCTCGCTCGGGGACCGGGCCCGCGGCCTGCGGACGATCTCCCGAGGCCGGGGCATGATCGCCGGGGCGTGGGGCCGGATCTACTCCGAGTACGCCCGGCCGGCCGGGTAGCAAGAATTCCGATCTTCACCCCCGCAAGCGCTCACAACGGTCGTCGTACGGACGATTGGCGCGATTGAGCTGGGCTGCACGGAACACCGACGGCACAATTACCTGCAGATGCGAAGAAGTCGTGCGCATCACAGCCGCGCGGTTCCGGTCTGCCTCGCGGGTGCGTGATAATCGATCGGGCGCCGGTCTACGGCGGCCGTGCCGGGGTGGGAGGGCCACACGATGGAGCTGCGGGACTACGCCGAGGCGCTGCGCAAGTACTGGCTGCTCCTCGTCGCCCTCGCCATCGTCGGCGGAGGTGCCGCCTTCGCCGTCGCCCAGTCCACGCCGCCGACCTACCGGGCCACCGCGAAGGTGTTCGTCAGCGTCGAGCAGGGCGAGACCGTGACCGAGCTCGTGCAGGGCTCCACCTTCGCGCAGAACATCGTCCAGTCGTACGCCCAGCTCGCCAGCATGCCCGTGGTCCTCCAGCCCGTGATCCAACAGCTGGGGCTCGACGTCACCCCGCGCGAGCTCGCCCGGACCATCTCGGCTGACACCCCTCTCAACACGGTGATCGTCGAGATCAGCGCGCAGGACGGGGATCCGGGGCAGGCCGCCGCGATCGCGAACGCGACGGCGCGCAGCCTGGCCGACACGGTCCACGAGGTCTCCCCGGACCGGGCTGACGGAACGAGTTCGGTCCAGGTCCTCGTCGTGTCCCCGGCCGAGACGCCGGTCTTCCCGATCGCCCCGAACACGAAGTTCCTGACGGCTACCGGGGTCCTGGTCGGCCTGCTCGTCGCGGCGATCGCGGCGATCGTGATGCAGCTGCTCGACACCCGCGTCCGCACCGAGAAGGACATCGAGCGGGTGACGGATGCAGCGGTCCTCGGCACGGTCGCCCAGGTCCGCGGGCAGGGCGACCGCCGTCGCGCGGTGATGATCGAGCGGCCGCGGAGCCCTCAGGCCGAGGCGTACCGCAAGATCCGGGCCAACCTCCGCTTCGTGGGCGCCGCCCATGAGCTCAAGAGCCTCGTCATCACCTCGGCGCGGGCCGGCGAGGGCAAGACGACGACGGCCACCAACCTCGCGCTGGCGATGGCCGAGGGCTCGTTGCGCGTCCTGCTCATCGACGCCGACCTGCGCCGGCCGATGGTCGACACCGTCTGCGGCCTCGAGGGGTCCGTCGGACTCACCACGGTGCTCATCGGGAGCGCCACCGCCGACGAGGTCCTCCAGGAGTGGGGCGAGACCGGCGTCACGGTCCTGACCTCGGGCGCCGTCCCGCCGAACCCGCTCCAGCTGCTCGACTCCCAGCAGATGTCCGACCTCGTCCACTCGCTCGCCGAGCGGTTCGACATCGTCATCGTCGACGCCCCGCCGGTGATGCCGGTGGCGGACGCGGCGGTCCTGAGCCGCCTGTGCTCGGGCGTGCTGGTCGTCGCCGGTGCCGGCCGGGCCACCCGCCAGCTCCTGCGCAAGACGCTCACGTCGCTGGACGCCGTCGGCGCCAACGTGCTCGGGATCGTCCTCGCGCGGGCGGCGAAGCGCGATGTCAGCGAGTACTACGGCTACGGCTACCACGCCAAGGACGGGGGCCCCGGGAAGCGCCGCAAGGCGGCGCAAGCCCAGCCCTCGGTGCCGTTCCCGCCTGCCGACGCCGACGGCGAGTCGCGCCGTACCCAGGACGTGGCCCCGACCGCCCGGCTGCCGTGACCGTCGCGCGGCCCGCTGCCCCGGTGGCGCCGCCGGTGCCGCTCCGGGACGCGGCCCCGGGCCCCGGCGACGGCTGGCAGCGGCTGACCCGGATCGTCGCCCTCGTCGCCCTGGTGATGTTCGGCATGCGGCGCGAGATCTACCAGGAGATCTCCACCGCTCACGTGGCCGGGCTGCTCCTGCTGCCGATGTGGCTCCCGGCACCCCGGCGGTTCTGGGGCGCGCGGACCATCCTGGTCGTCGGCGCGGTCGCCCTGGGCCTCGGGCTGTGGCTCGCCTGGCTCTCCGCGGCGGACCACTCGATCAGCCGCGGCGTCCTGATCCAGAACATGGCGCTGCTGTCGTACCTCATCCTGGGGATCGGCCTCTTTCTGTGGGCCCGGACCCTGATGCCCGACTGGCAGGTGAGCCTGGCGTTCGGATTCGGCCTCGTGCTCTCGGCCGCCCCCGGAAACGCGCAGTACGCCGGCAACCCCTGGAAGTACGGCCTCGGAATCACCGGCGCCGTGATCGTCTTGTCTTTGGCGGCAAAGACCGGCCGGCGCTGGGTCGAGGTCGTGGCCTGCGTCGGGCTCGGGATCTCGTTCGCCGCCGTCTCCGGGCGATCGGCCTTCGGCGTGCTCATGCTCACGGCCGCGATCGTCGGGCTGATGGCGGTGACGCGGCGCCCCGACGGCCGCCGCCGGTGGTTCCCGGTGGTCGCGGCGCTCGTGGTCGGCTTCGTGGCCGCGTACAACATCGGGGTCGCCGCGTTGGTCGGGGGCTACCTCGGCGAGGCCAGCCAGGAGCGGACGGTCCGGCAGATCGAGACGAGCGGCAACGTGCTCGTCGGGGGCAGGCCCGAGATGGCGGCGACGATCGCCCTCATGAAGTCCCGGCCCTGGGGTCTCGGACCGGGCGTCGAGGCGAACCTCGACGACATCCTCGTCGCAAAGACGGCGATGGCCGGGCTGAACTACGACCCGAACAATGGCTATGTCGAGCGATACATGCTCGGCGCCCGCAGCACCCTGCACTCGATCACCGGCGACATGTGGATCCGTTTCGGAATCCCCGGCCTGGCCTTTGTCCTCGTCTTCATGACCATTCTCGTCCGCGAGCTCGCCATCGGAATCCGGCTCCGCAGCGCGAGTGCGCTCGTCGTGTATTCCTGCCTGTGGACGCTCTGGAGCACGTTCTTCGAGCCGATGAGCGCGGCCGTCGCCCTCATGCTCGTCGCAGCCGGACTCACGCTGCAGCGCGTGCCCGACCGGGTCGAGGAGGCGGACTGGGTCCGCGCGGTGCGCGCCCGGCCCGCCCGGAGCGGGGCGGTGACGGCACCGTAGGATGGGGCACCCCATGCCTCTCACCGGTCTGCTGCCTGCCCTCCTCGCCGATCCCGCCCTCGCCGACGTCGTCGCGACGGTGCGCCGCCGCGGCGCGCTCGACGTCACCGCCCCGCCCGGCGTCCGGGCGCCGCTCGTGGCGGCCGCCTCCCGGGAGCGACCGCTCGTCGTCGTCACGGCGACCGGCCGCGAGGCCGACGAGCTCGCGCAGGCGGTCCGCTGCTTCCTCGAGGACGACGACGCCGTCGCCGTCTTCCCCGCCTGGGAGACGCTCCCCCACGAGCGGCTCTCGCCGCGCTCCGACACCGTCGCGCGCCGGATCGCCGTCCTGCGGCGGCTCGCCCACCCGGGCGAGGTGGGACCGGCCGGTCCGGTCCGGGTGCTCGTCGTCCCCGTCCGCGCGCTGCTGCAGCCGGTCGTCGACGGGCTCGGCGAGCTCGAGCCCGTGATGCTCGCGGTGGGGGAGCGGGCCGACCTCACCGACGTCGCCGAGCGCCTCGTCGCGGCCGCGTACCAGCGGGTGGACCTCG
>JBDIAU010000199.1:0-4603 GCA_039812565.1 Beutenbergiaceae bacterium | reverse complement strand
CCTAGACTCTCCGCGTGCGCTGTGCCCTGTACGCCGCCGGCCGGTGCCGCTCCTGCACGCTCCTCGAGACCCCGTACGAGGTCCAGCTCGCCGGCAAGGAGCGCCGCGTCCGCGAGGCCCTGCGCGCCGCGCTCGGCGACCGCCCCGACCTCGACTGGCTCCCGGCCGTCCGCTCCGCCGAGTCGGGGTTCCGGAACAAGGCGAAGATGGTGGTCGCCGGCTCGGTGGACGCCCCGACCCTCGGCATCCTCGACCCCGCCGGCGCGGGCGTCGACCTGCGCACCTGCCCGCTCTACCCGCCCCCGCTCGCGGCCGCGTTCGGGCCGCTCGCCGCGTTCGTCACGCGGGCCGCGCTGGTCCCGTACGACGTCGCCCGCCGCTCCGGCGAGCTCAAGCACGTGCTCGTCACCTGCTCCCCGGACGCCGAGCTCATGGTCCGCCTCGTGCTGCGCAGCCAGGAGTCCGTGACGCGGATCCGCAAGCACCTGCCCTGGCTGCGCGAGGCGCTGCCGTCGCTCGCCGTCGCCTCGGTCAACCTCCTGCCCGAGCACAAGGCGGTCCTCGAGGGTGAGCGCGAGATCCTCCTGACCGAGCGCGCGTCGTTGCCGATGCGCGTGAACGGGCTCACCCTCCACCTGCGCCCGCAGAGCTTCTTCCAGACGAACACCGAGGTCGCGGGCGCGCTGTACCGCCAGGTGCGCGACTGGGCGGCCGAGCTCGCCCCGGCCGCCGTCTGGGACCTGTACTGCGGGGTCGGCGGCTTCGCGCTGCACCTCGCGGCCCCGGGACGCCGCGTCCTGGGCGTCGAGACCAGCGCGGAGGCGGTCGCGAGCGCGCGCCTCAGCGCGGCGGAGGCCGGCCTCCCGGGCGCGACCTTCGAGGCGGGCGACGCCGCCACCGTCACCGCCGGCCGCCCCACGCCCGACCTCGTGGTGGTCAACCCGCCGCGGCGGGGCATCGGCCCGGAGCTGTGCGAGCGCCTCGAGCGCTCCGACGTCCCCGCGGTCGTCTACTCGAGCTGCAACGCGGACTCCCTGGCGCGCGACCTCGCCCGGATGCCGTCCCTGCGACCGCGCCGAGCCCGGCTCCTCGACATGTTCCCCCACACCGGGCACGGCGAGGTGGCCGTGCTGCTGGAGCGGGTCGTCACCGCCGCGTGAGCGGTGGCACGGTCCGCCCGGCGGCGGAGTCCGCGATGAGCTGCGCCAGCCGCCGCTCGCGGGTGTCCTCACGCTTCGCGCTGACGACCCACCAGGTGGCCGCGGTCCGGTAGCCCGCCGGGCGGGAGGAGAAGAACGCCCAGGCGGCGGCGTCGGCCTGCAGCCGGGCCGCCATCTCGGGCGGGAACGCGGCGGCGTCGGCGTTCTCGAACGAGTAGACCGCGGTGCGGTCGTCGCGGCGGCGCTCGTACGCCGCGCGGCCGGCCTCGACCACGAGGCCCTGCCGCTCGAGCTCGGCGTACGTCGCGAGGTTGACGGCGCTCCAGATGCTCCGGGGCCGGCGCGGCGTGAAGCGGATCGTGTACGCGTCGGCTCCGGCAGAGCGCCGGATGCCGTCGATCCAGCCGAAGCACAGGGCCTGCTCGACGGACTGCGGCCACGTCAGGCTCGGCCGGCCGGTCGCCTTCTTGTGGTAGCCCACCAGCACCTCGGCGGCGCTCCCGTGGTGCTCCAGGAGCCACTCCCGCCACGCGGCGGGGCCCTCGAAGAAGATCGGATCCGTCACCCGAGCACCGTAGCCGGGCCCGCTGACAGGCCGGTCAGCGCGTCTCGGCGAGCACCTCGGCGAGGACGACGGCGTGGTTGCGCTCGACGTCGCGCGCCGCGTAGAGCAGGGTGACGGTGCCGTGCTCGGCCTCGAGCCGGCGCAGCTCGCCCAGCGCGGGGCCGGCCGCGAGCTCGGCCCGGTACCGCTCGCGGAAGTCGTCGAACCGTTCGTGCCGGTGCCCGAACTCGCGCCGCAGCGCGGGGGAGGGCGCGACGTCCTTGAGCCAGAGGTCGACGCCCGCGCCCTCCTTGCGGACCCCGCGCGGCCAGAGCCGGTCCACGAGGACGCGCAGCCCGTCGTCGTCGGCGGGTGGGTCGTACACGCGGGCGAGGCGGACGGTCACCACGCGATCGTCGTCCCCCGGGCCGACGAACGTGAAGGGTTCGGCTCGCGAGGCGAGCCGAACCCTTCACGACGACGACAGAGGTCACTCCTCGTTCGGCATGAGGATCCACAGGATCGGGTAGACGAGGATCTGGCTGCCCGGGATGACCATGAGCAGCAGGACGAACAGGGTCCGGGCGGCCCACGGGCTCAGCCCGAACCGCCGGCCGAGCCCGGCGCAGACGCCGGCGATGACGCGGTCCTGGCGCGGGCGGACGAGGCCCTGGCGGCGGAGGTCGGCGTGGACGGAGGTCACGGGATCATTCCTTCGAGGTGTCGGGGGGTGGGTGACCTCTCCAGGGTGCGGCCGCAGCACCCCCGCGCGCATCAGGGACGGACCCTGAGCGGTCCCTGATCCTGCGCCTCACCCGATCCCGGCGAACTCGTGCATCTCGATGACGAGGGCCTTCTCGAAGGCCGGCAGGTCGTCGGGGTTGCGGCTGGTGAACAGGTTGCGGTCGATCACGACCTCCTGGTCCAGCCAGCGCGCCCCGGCGTGCTGGAACGCGTCCTTGAGCGCGGGGTTCGACGTCACGGTGCGCCCGCGGATCACCTTCGCGTCGATGAGGATCCAGCCGCCGTGGCAGATCGCCCCGACCGGCTTGTTCTGCTCCATGAAGTCCCGCACGAAGCCGATCGCGTACTCGCTCTCGCGCAGGTGCCCCGAGTTGATGTGTCCGCCGGGGAGGATCAGCGCGTCGAACATCCGGGCAGCGGCGAGGTCGACCGGCAGGTCGACGCGCACGGGCTCGCCGCGCTTGCCCGTGATCACGCCCGACTGCGGCGAGATGATCGTGCACTTGCCCCCCGCGTCGAGCACGGTGGCCATCGGCCCGTTCAGCTCCCGGTCCTCGAACCCGTTGGTCAGCAGGAACGCCACGTTCGCGCCCGCGAGATCCACCGAGGCCATCGCGTCCTCCCAGAGTCGGGGCGCTCGCCGTCGAGCGCCGCGTCCAGGACCAGCCTGGCCTGTCGGAGGGTGCGCCGTCGAGGGTCGTTCCGCCCTTCAGCCGCGTGTTCCGCACAGTGCCCGCAGGGGACCGCCGTACGGGGCCGACGACGGCGCCCGGCGCGGCAGCGACGACGGCGCCCGACGCGCCGCGGACGCGGGACGGCTCGCTGCGAAATCCGGCGCGCGGACCTCTCGCGAGGGTGGGGTGTCGGGGGGCAGGATGACGCACACCGGCAGGCGCTCCCTCACCCCCTCGCACCTGCACGGACGCGCGTTCGATCGGAGACCTCGCATGCCCCTGAAGCACCCGGCCGCCAAGCAGCCCCGCACCCACGCCCACGCCGTCGACCCCCTCTACGACCTCGGCGGCGAGCCGATCCCGCGGCACCGCGTCGGGCACCACGAGGTGCCGGCGTCCGTCGCCTACGAGACCATCCACGACGAGCTCATGCTCGACGGCAACGCCCGGATGAACCTCGCCACGTTCGTCACGACGTGGATGGAGCCCGAGGCGGAGCGGCTGCTCACCGAGTCGTTCGACAAGAACATGATCGACAAGGACGAGTACCCGCAGACGGCCGAGATCGAGATGCGCTGCGTCAACATCCTCGCCAACCTCTGGAACGCCCCCTCCCACGAGACGGCGACGGGCTGCTCGACGACGGGCTCGAGCGAGGCCGCGATGCTGGGCGGCCTCGCGCTCAAGCGCCGCTGGCAGCACAAGCGCCGGGCGGAGGGCAAGCCGACCGACAAGCCCAACCTGATCATGGGCATCAACGTCCAGGTCTGCTGGGAGAAGTTCGCCAACTACTGGGACGTCGAGATGCGGCTCGTCCCCATGGAGGGCGACCGCCTGAACCTCGGCGCCGCCGAGGCCGTGGCGCTGTGCGACGAGAACACGATCGGCGTCGTCGCCATCCTCGGCTCGACGTTCGACGGCTCGTACGAGCCGGTCAAGGAGATCTGCGACGCGCTCGACGACCTCCAGGAGCGCACCGGGCTCGACATCCCCGTGCACGTCGACGGCGCGTCCGGCGCCTTCATCGCCCCGTTCGTGGACCCCGAGCTGGAGTGGGACTTCCGGCTGCCGCGGGTGTCCTCGATCAACGTCTCCGGGCACAAGTACGGGCTCGTGTACCCGGGCGTCGGCTGGGTGGTCTGGCGCGACGCCTCGCACCTGCCGGACGACCTGATCTTCTGGGTGAACTACCTCGGCGACAACATGCCGACCTTCGCCCTGAACTTCTCCCGCCCGGGCGCCCAGGTGATCGGCCAGTACTACAACTTCCTGCGGCTCGGCTTCGAGGGCTACCGCAAGGTCCAGCAGTACTCGCGCGACGTCGCGACGCGGCTCGCCGACAAGATCGAGGCCCTCGGCCCGTTCCAGCTGCTCACCCGCGGCGACGAGCTGCCCGTCTTCGCGTTCGTGCTCAAGCCCGAGGTCACGAACTACACCGTGTTCGACGTCTCCGCGGCCCTGCGGGAGCGCGGCTGGCTGCT
>JBDIAU010000198.1:0-4607 GCA_039812565.1 Beutenbergiaceae bacterium | reverse complement strand
CGATGAGCACCTCCGCACTCGGCCGCGCGGCCGCCGGAACCGCCGACCTGCTCGACACCCGCCTCAGCGCCGCAGCCGCGATCAAGGGCCTGGCGCGCAAGGTGTTCCCCGACCACTGGTCCTTCGAGCTGGGACAGATGGCGCTCTGGAGCTTCGTCGTCCTGCTCTTGTCGGGGACGTTCCTCACCATGTTCTTCGTGCCGAGCATGGCCATGGTGACCTACCCCGAGGATGCACTTCCGGTCACGATGCAAGGCGTGCAGATGTCGGAGGCGTTCGCCTCGACGCTGCACATGTCGTTCGAGGTCCGCGGCGGGCTGCTCATGCGGCAGATCCACCACTGGGCAGCCCTGCTGTTCATGGCCGCGATCGTGATCCACATGATGCGCGTCTTCTTCACCGGCGCCTTCCGCAAGCCGCGCGAGATCAACTGGGTCGTCGGCTTCGTCCTCATGGTCCTCGGGCTCGCCGCCGGCTTCACGGGCTACTCGCTCCCCGACGACGTCCTCTCGGGCAACGGCCTGCGGATCACCGACGGCATCACCAAGGGCGTGCCGATCATCGGCAGCTACATGTCGTACATGATCTTCGGCGGGGAGTTCCCGGGCGAGCAGATCATCCCCCGGCTGTTCACGGCGCACATCCTGATCGTGCCGGGCCTCATCCTCGCCCTGATCGCGGTCCACGTCTTCCTCGTCTTCTACATGAAGCACACCCAGTACCCCGGTCCGGGGCGGACCAACTCGAACGTGGTCGGCTACCCGCTCTTCCCGGTCTACATGGCCAAGGCCGGTGGCTTCTTCTTCCTCGTCTTCGGCGTCCTCGCGCTCATGGGCGCGACGATGACGATCAACGCGGTCTGGAACTACGGACCGTACGACCCCTCGCCGGTCTCCGCGGGCGCCCAGCCCGACTGGTACATGCTCTTCCTCGAGGGCGCGCTACGACTCATGCCCGGCGGCGCCGAGGTCGTCATCGCCGACTTCACGATCCCCTTCAACGTCATCGTGCCGGCGATGATCGTGCCCGGCATCCTGCTCGGGCTGCTCTTCGCGTACCCGTTCATCGAGGCGTTCGCGACCGGCGACAAGCGCGAGCACCACGTCCTCGACCGTCCTCGCAACGTCCCGGTCCGCACCGCGTTCGGCGTCGCGATCCTCGCGGACCTCATCCTGCTCGCGCTGGCCGGCTCCAACGACCTCATCGCGACGCACTTCCACCTCTCGCTCAACGCGATCACCAACGTGTTCCGCGTGCTCTTCTTCGTCCTGCCCGTCGTCACGTTCATGGTGACCAAGCGCATGTGCCTCGGCCTCCAGCGTCGGGACCGCGAGATCGTCCTTCACGGACGCGAGACGGGCACGATCGTGCGGTTCGCCTCTGGTGAGTACATCGAGGTCCACAAGCCCGTCGACGAGATGGAGCGCTGGGTGCTCGTGTCCTACGAGTCGCCTCGCCCGCGGGAGATCGCACCGCCTGAGGACGGACGCGGGGTGCGCCGCAAGGGCTACCGCCTGGACCGGCTGCGTCACCGCGTCTCGCGGTTCTTCTACGAGGACCGCATCGAGGCCGTCACCCCGGCCGAGCTCGCGGCGGCCCAGTCCCACGGCGCGCACGACGCGCTCGAGCCCGGTGGCGCGAACGCCGCTCTGACGACGGGAGCACCCGAGACGATTGGCTCGGCCCCGGCCGGGCACTCGTCCTGAACGGGCGGCCGACCGGCCGGAACCAGCCGCGCACCGGCGCCCGTCACGCCCACAAGGCGTGACCGGACGCCCGTCCGCACCCGACACGACCCAGGAGAGCCCATGGCCCCGTACACCCTGCCCGACCTGCCCTACGACTACGCGGCCCTCGAGCCCCACATCTCGGGCCGCATCATGGAGCTCCACCACAGCAAGCACCACGCCGCGTACGTCGCCGGCGCGAACCTTGCGCTCGAGAAGCTCGCCGAGGCCCGCGAGAAGGGCGCCTTCGAGGCCGTCAACATGCTCGAGAAGAACCTCGCGTTCAACCTCGGCGGGCACGTCAACCACTCCGTCTTCTGGCGCAACCTGTCGCCCGAGGGCGGCGGCGAGCCCACCGGCGAGCTGGCCGCGGCGATCGACGAGCACTTCGGCAGTTTCGCCGGCTTCGTCAAGCACTTCACGGCCGTCGCGAACGGGGTCCAGGGCTCCGGCTGGGCGATCCTCGCCTGGGAGTCGATCGGCCAGAAGCTGGTCGTGGTCCAGCTCTACGACCAGCAGGCCAACCTGGCGCTCGGCCTCGTGCCGCTCCTCATGCTCGACATGTGGGAGCACGCCTTCTACCTGCAGTACCTCAACGTCAAGGCCGACTACGTGACGGCGTTCTGGAACGTCGTGAGCTGGGACGACGTCGCCGCCCGCCTCGCCGCGGCGCGGTCCCAGACGGTCGGCCTGATCGTCCCCGCCTGAACCGGGTCCCTGCTCCCACGACGACGGCCCGCTCCCCTCAGGGGAGCGGGCCGTCGTCGTCGGTGAGCGCGCTGGTTCGTCGGTGAGCGCGGCGGGCGTCAGTGCGCGTGCTGGCCGCGGGAGAACTCGTAGATCTGGCCGACGAGGCCGATGATGCCGAGGACTGCACCGAGCGCGGACACCCAGGCGCCGACGACGAGACCGAGGAACAGCAGGGCGACGGCGATGCCGAGGACCAGCGGCCACCAGCTCCACGGGCTGAAGACGCCCACCTCACCGGCGCCGTCCTCGATGTCCGCGAACGGGTCGTCCTCCGGGCGGGGGTCGATCCGGTTCCCGAGCACGAGCAGGTAGATCCCCGTCAGCCCGCCGAGACCGGCAAGCAGGAAGAGCGCGGTCGCGCCGACCGGCTCCCACGTGGTGAGCAGCCCGTAGATCCCGGCGATGACGGCGAAGAACACGGCCGCACCGACGAAGAGAAGGGCCTCGGTGCGCAGCGGCTTGCGGCCGCCGTGGGGCAGGTCGCTCATCGACTCTCTCCCGTCGTCCCGCGGTCGTTGCCTGTCCCACGCCTCTGAGCGCTGCGCTCCTCCGCCTGCTGCGCCTCACCGCGTCGATCCGCCTCGCCGTACACGGCGGTGAGCAGGCTCGGGTCGGGCTCGGTGTGGTCGAGCGCGGCCACCTCCGGGTGATGCAGGTCGAACGCCGGACGCTCGGAGCGGATCCGGGGCAGCGAGACGAAGTTGTGTCGCGGTGGCGGGCACGAGGTGGCCCACTCGAGCGAGTTCGAGTAGCCCCACGGGTCGTCGACCGTCACCTGAGGTGCCTTGCGCCACGTGATGTACACGTTCCACAGGAAGGGCAGCGTGGACGCGGCCAGCACCACCGAGCCGATCGTCGAGACCTGGTTGCCGAGCGTGAAGCCGTCCTCGGCGAGGTAGTCGGCGTACCGGCGGGGCATGCCGATGACGCCCAGCCAGTGCTGCACGAGGAACGTGGTGTGGAAGCCGATGAAGAGCAGCCAGAAGTGGACCTTGCCGAGCCGGTCGTTCAGCATCTTCCCGGTCATCTTGGGCCACCAGAAGTAGAAGCCCGCGAACATCGCGAAGACGACGGTGCCGAACACGACGTAGTGGAAGTGCGCCACGACGAAGTACGAGTCCGAGACGTGGAAGTCCATGGCCGGGCTCGACAGGATGATGCCGGTCAGGCCGCCGAAGAGGAACGTGACGAGGAAGCCGATCGACCAGAGCATCGGGGACTCGAACGTGAGCTTGCCCCGCCACATGGTGCCGATCCAGTTGAAGAACTTCACGCCGGTGGGGACGGCGATCAGCATCGTCATCAGCGCGAAGAACGAGAGCATCACCGCACCGGTCGTGTACATGTGGTGCGCCCAGACGGCGACGGAGAGCGCCCCGATCGCGATCGTCGCGTAGACGAGGCCCTTGTAGCCGAAGATCGGCTTGCGGCTGAAGACCGGGAGGATCTCGGAGATGATGCCGAAGAACGGCAGCGCGATGATGTAGACCTCGGGGTGCCCGAAGAACCAGAACAGGTGCTGCCACAGGATCGCGCCACCGGCCGCGGGGTCGTAGACGTGGGCCCCGAGGATGCGGTCGGCCGCGAGCCCGAAGAAGGCCGCCGCCAGGACCGGGAACGCCATCAGCACGAGGATGGACGTGATGAGGATGTTCCAGGTGAAGATCGGCATCCGGAACATCGTCATGCCGGGCGCGCGCATGGTGATGATCGTTGTGATGAAGTTGACGGCGCCGAAGATGGTGCCGAAGCCGGTCATCGCGAGGCCGACCACCCACAGATCGCCGCCGAGCCCTGGCGAGAACGTCGCCGACGCGAGCGGTTGATAGGCGAACCAGCCGAACGAGGCCGCTCCCCCGCGGGTGAAGAAGCCCGCGCAGGCGATGAGTCCGCCGAAGAGGTACAGCCAGTAGGCGAACATGTTGAGCCGCGGGAACGCGACGTCGGGCGAGCCGATCTGCAGCGGCAGGAGCACGTTCGCGAAGCCCGCGAAGAGGGGGGTCGCGAAGAGCAGCAGCATGATCGTGCCGTGCATCGTGAAGAGCTGGTTGTACTGCTCCTTGGTCTGGAGCACCTGCATGCCGGGCTCGAAGAGCTCCGCCCGGATCACCAGGGCCATCAGGCCGCCGA
>JBDIAU010000197.1:0-4620 GCA_039812565.1 Beutenbergiaceae bacterium | reverse complement strand
AGCACCCACGAGACGCTCTCCGGATGCGCGCGCCGGCCCGGACCGGGCCGCTAAGGTCAGCGCGTCGCCGCCCCGCGGAGCGAAGGAGCGCCATGCTGTCGCTGCAGGACCACTGGCTCTGGGACAGCTGGATCGCCGACGACGGCGAGCTCTTCCACATGTGGGCCCTGCGCGCCCCTCGCTCGCTCGGCGAGGGCGGGCTGCGCCACGCCAACGCCCGGCTCGCGTACGCAACCTCGCCCGACCTGCGCGACTGGACGTACCACGGCCTCGCGTTCGAGCCGACCCCCGGCGACTGGGACGACCTCGCGAACTGGACCGGGTGCACGATCCGCGGCGACGACGGCCGCTGGTGGCTGTTCTACACCGGCGTCGGCGCCCGCAACGGGCTGCTCGACCAGCGCATCGGGGTCAAGGTCTCGGACGACCTGCGCTCGTGGGAGCCGGCCGGCGACGGACCCGTCGTCGCCGCCGACCCCCGGTGGTACAAGACCTCCGGCATCCCCGGCCACCCGCAGGCCAGCGAGACGTGGCGGGACCCGTTCGTGTTCCGCGACCCCGACGGCGACGGCTGGCACATGTACACCTCGGCCCGCCTCAAGGGCGCCGAGCCGAAGGACGACGCCGTCATCGGGCACGCCCGCAGCCACGACCTCCTCCACTGGGAGGTCCAGCCCCCGCTCACCGAGCCCGCCGGCTTCGGCGAGATCGAGGTCGCACAGACCGGCGTCGTCGACGGCCAGCCCACGCTCGTCTTCACGTGCGGCGCCTACCAGCAGGCGCCGTGGCGCACGGAGCGCTACGGCGAGCACACGACCTACTCGGTCGCCGGCCCGTCGCTGATGGGTCCCTGGGACATCAGCGCCGCGGTGCCGTTCACCGCGGAGCCCGACCTCTTCGCCGCGCCGTTCCTGCGGGACCGCTCCGGGCAGTGGGTGCTCGTCGGCTTCGTCAACCTCGAGCCGAAGGGGATCCTCTCCTTCGACATCATCGACCCCATCCCCGTCGTCTCCCGCGACGGCGTCCTCCAGGCCCGCGAGGACTACGTCCCGGTCGGCGAGGCCCGGCTGCGCACCGGGCGCTGACCGCCACCGACGACGGCGCCCGGGCCGCACCGCCCGTCTCGCGACGCGGGACGACAGACCTCTCCACGTCAGACGCGCGCGGCCGATCTGAGGGGCAGCAGGCCTCGGCGACCGAGCAGGCGCCCGACCTGCGCACGACCGTCGGCGTCCCCGCTGCGGCGCACCGCGCCGCGAGCCACGGTCGGGAAGGATCGACAGCATGCGCTCCCGGCCCGCCACGCCCACCTACCCGTCGGGGACCGGCCCGGCCACCGCCGTCCGCGCCGCGGCAGCCCTCCCGCTCGTCCTCGCGCTCGGCCTCGTGGCCGGCTGCGGCGGGGCGGACCGCGACGCCACCGGCACCGTGACCGCCGCCGGCCAGGAGGACGCGTTCGCGCTCACCGTCGGCGACTGCGTCGCAGACCCCGCGCTCAACAGCGACGACACGACCGAGGTCTCCGACGTCGGCGTCGTGCCGTGCGCCGACCCGCACGACACCGAGGTCTTCGCCGTCTTCGACCTCGCCGACGGCGAGTACCCGGGCGACGAGACCGTCACCACCGACGCGGACCAGGGCTGCTACAAGGCGTTCGAGTCGTTCGTCGGCGTCACGTACGAGGAGTCCGAGCTGGACTACTACTTCCTCACGCCGACCCAGGAGTCCTGGACCGCGATCGACGATCGCGAGGTCGCGTGCCTCGTCGGCCTGCCGGGCGAGCAGGTGACCGGCACGCTGCAGGGCTCCAACCGCTGACCCGCCACGCGGCCGGGCCGCCCCCACGGGCCGCCCGGCCGTGTCGCGACGGCCACGCCGGCCTCGTCCCGACGCCGACGCCCTACCCCTGCGCGGGGACGGGCGCGGGCGCGGCCGGTGACCGGTCCGGGACTGTCGCCGGCAGGTTGCGCGTCGAGGCCAGCGAGAGCAGCGCGAGCAGCCCGGCCGCGAGCAGGCCCGTCTTGAGCGCCTGGAGCTGGGCGTCCGCGTAGTCCTCGACGAGCGCCGTCGTCGTCGCCTCGTCGACGCCCGCCTCGGTGAGCGCGGCCTCGGCCTGGGCGGTGGTGAGGAAGTCCAGCCCGGGGGCGAGCGCGACGCCCAGCTGCGTCTCGACGTCGGCACCGACCCGCTCGTCCTCGGCGACGTTGCCGAGGAAGGCGCTCGTCAGGCCCGTGAGGACGATCGCGCCGATGAGGGCCACGCCCAGCGACGAGCCGAGCTGCTGACCGGTGTACTGCAGACCGCCGGCCTCCCCCCGGCCGGACGCGTCCACCGAGGACTGCACCACGTTGCCGAGCTGCGAGGCGATCAGGCCCATCCCGACGCCGAGCACCGCCATCGCGACGGCGAAGCCCGTGTCCGCGAGCTCGGGCCGGATCACGGCGAGCAGGAGGAACACCGAGATCGCGGTCACCGTGAGACCCGTCCGCACGATGCCGCGGATCGAGAATCGGCTCGACAGGCGAGAGCCGACGGCCGACGCCAGGAACATCGTGATCGACACCGGCAGCATCTGCACGCCCGTCTCCAGGGCGTCGAGCCCGAGCACCAGCTGCAGGTAGAGCGGCACGACGAAGAAGATCCCCATGAGGATGAGGTTCTGCGAGAAGAGGCCGGCGAGGCCCGAGCGCAGGACGGGCACGTCGAGCAGCGCGAGGTGGACCAGCGGGTCCGTCCCCCGCGCCTCGCGGTGGCGCTGCCACAGCACGAAGGCCCAGAGCAGGAGCCCTCCCCCGGCGACGACGAAGATCGTGAGCGAGAAGCCGAACGGCGTGATCGGGGAGCTCTTCGGCGTCAGCCAGCCCCACGTGCTCGACTGGAGGGTGCCGAGCACCACGGCGCCCAGGCCGGCGGCGGAGAGCACCGCCCCGAGCCCGTCGAGACGCGGGCGCCGGCCGGCGAGCACCGCGTCGCGCACCTTCGGGGTCATGAGGAGGATGAAGGCGACGAGCACCACCTCGCCCGCGAACACGATTCGCCAGGAGAGCTCGGTGGTGGCCCAGCCGCCGAGGATCGGGCCGACGGCGATGCCGGCGCCGGCGACGCCGCCGATCACCGCGTACGCGATGCGGCGGTCCTTGCCCTCGAAGTTGCCCGCGATCAGCGCCGCGAGGGCGGGCAGCACGAGCGCCGCACCGAGGCCCTCGAGCACCGACCAGCCCAGGGCGAGGACGCCGACCGTGGGCGCGAGCGCCGTCGTCGCCGAGCCGAGGCCGTAGATCACGAGCCCGACGACGAACGCCCGGCGCCGGCCGAGGATGTCCCCGATCTTGGCCCCGGTCATCATGAACATGGCCATGACGAGGCAGTACAGGGTGATGACCGCCTGGATCGTCGTCACCGTCGTGTCGAAGTCCTCGACGAGGGCGCTGATCGAGACGTTCATCACCGACTGGTCCAGCACCATGACGAACTGCGCCGTCGCGAGCGCGACCAGGGCCCACCACCGGTTCACGGTCGGTCCTCCGTCCTGCGGCGCCCAGGCGCCGCGACTCCCCGCCAGCCGGCGGCGGCGCCATGATGCCCGACCTGGCGGGGGACGGAGAAAACCGCCCGCGCGCCGCCCCGGGGCCTGCCGGCGAGGCGCGGCGACGGGGTCGACGGGTGTGGAGCCGCCTGTCGGGATCGAACCGACGACCGTCCGCTTACAAGGCGGGTGCTCTACCTCTGAGCTAAGGCGGCGGGGCAGGGCCGCGGGCGAGTCTGCCAGAACGCTTCGCCGACACCCACGGCGTCCCGGGCCCGGCAGGGCCTCGGGACGCCGTGCGCGCCGGTCGACCGGAGCGGGGTCAGCCGGCGGGTGTCGTGGCGGCGTCCTCCGTCGGGGCCGCGCCGCTCGCCGCGGCGACCGCGTCCGGCAGGGCGGCCGGGTCGGTCCAGTTGGCGCCCCACAGCTCGCCGTCGATGAGGATCGCCGGCGTGCCGGGGCGGTCCATCCCCGCGGCGACGAGGTCGGACTCGGCCTGCGTGGTCACGGCCGAGACCCACGGGGTGAACGTGCCGTCGCCGAAGGCGTCGACGACGTCCTGCGGCACGCCGGCGTCGAGGGCGACCTGCGCGATCTCGTCGTCGGACAGGCCGGGGGTGTTCTCCTCGGGCTGGTTGGCGAACAGCGCCTGGTGGAAGGCGAGGAACTGGTCCGGCGCCTGGTCGGCGACGACGGCGACCGCCTGCGTCGAACGGGTCGAGTACTGCGTGCCCTGGGAGAACCCGTCGAGGATCGCGATCGGGTGGTAGACGATCGTGGCCTCGCCGCTGGCGGCGAGCTCGTCGAGCGTCGTGCCGTTGATGGACTCGAACTCGCCGCAGATCGGGCACATGTAGTCGGAGTAGATGGCCACGGTGGGGACGCCGTCGTTCGTGGCGCCGACGCCGTCGGCCGCCACGGGGATGCCGCCCTCGGCGTTCGCCGAGGTGGGGGCCGCGACGTCGTCGAGGCTCTTCGTGCCGCTGTTGCCGATGATCGCGACGACCGCGACGGCGATGAGCGCGACGACGACCACGAGGCCGCCGATGAGGAGGACCCGGTTGCGACGCTCGCGGCGGGCCTGCTCCTCCCGC
>JBDIAU010000196.1:0-4629 GCA_039812565.1 Beutenbergiaceae bacterium | reverse complement strand
GGATCCCCGCGTTGACCACCTGGACCAGCGGGAAGATGTCCCGGCCGTGGTTGTGGACGTCGAAGAGGACCACGTTGCGCAGGTTCTGCACCGACGCCCGGTCGATCCGGATCGGCACCCCGGACGCGTTCGTCACCACCAGGTCGAAGCCCACCGGGATCGCCTGCAGCGCCGCGAGCAGCTCGTCGAGCAGGTCGACGTAGTAGACGTGGACGACGACGGCGACGCGGCTGGGGTCCTCCAGGGGCAGCTGCGGGTCGACCCGCCAGCTGTCCGGGTGGCCCGACGCCTTGCGGCCGGCGCCGCGGCGCAGCCAGGAGCCGAAGTCGACCGGGCTCACGGACCGCGAGCGCCCCGGGATCGTGCCGTCCTCGAGGTAGGCGACCATGCTCGTCCGCGCGAGCATCGAGTACCGGCCCAGCCGCCGCCGCACCCCCGCGATGGTGATCTTGCGCACCGTGCCTCCTCCTCCTACAGCCAGTCGGCGAGCTCGACGCCGTACGCGCGGCGCAGCGCCGCCGCGGCGTGCTCCGCACCCGGCGCCGTCGACGGGTCGTTGATCAGGGTCCGCTTGACGAACGGGAATCCGGCCTCCAGGAGCCGGTGCCAGCCGGCGAGCGTCGGGTTCTCGGCGCCGACCCCCAGGTCCTGGGAGCGGAAGCGGGTCGACGTCGTGTACCCGCCGCCCAGGCAGGCCACCGTCAGGCCCACCTCGTAGCGCCGGACGACGTCCATCTTCTCCGGCTCCACCCGGACCTTGCGGAAGAACGTGCGCAGCGCCGGCTCGGCCAGCACCCCGCCACGGAAGCCCACGAAGAAGCTCTGCATGTGGTGGCCGAGCTGGTAGGAGTCGGTGAGGGACCAGACGTCGGTGTACGCGGCGTCGAGGTCGGCGAGCAGCGGCGCGATCGGCGCGAACGGGCCGGCCATCGAGTCGTTCGTCAGGATCACGCGGTCGAGGGAGGCGACGGCCGGGAACCGGTCGAGCGCCACCGTCCACGAGCCGAAGTCGTAGCCGAGGTTGGGGCGCCGCAGGACCACCGTGCCGGCGGGCAGCGGGCCGGGCCAGCGCAGCGGCTCGTCGGACTCGCACGCGGACGAGACGACGCACCGGTAGCCGGCCTCGCTCAGCTGCGTGAGGAGCTCGAGCAGCGACCGTGACATCTGCGGCCCGGCGGAGTACTGGGCGACGAGCGCGGCGCGGCCCGTGGCCGTCACGTCGACGTCGGCACCGGTCTCCACGCTCACCTGCCCGGCCACCACGTCGAGAACGAGCGGCCGCTCGGCGCGGCGCCCCTTGCCCCCCGTCACCGCAGCAGGCTCCGCACCGCACGGATCGGCGCGGTGAGGCGCCAGGAGACAGAGCGCCGCATGAGGTGCACCTGGTCCCAGCTCTCCTGCAGCTGACCGTTGAGGGAGTCCCGCTCGGAGAGCAGGGCGGCCGCCTCGGTGCCCGCGCGCGCGAGCTCGTCGTGCGCGAAGCGGAGCGCGGCCTGCGCCCGCCGGAGCTCGTCGGCGGTCGAGGCCTCCTCGGGCCCCTGCACCGCCGGCCGGCCGCCGGCGCGCAGCACCTCCTGCTCGAGCGCCTCGAGCTGCAGGCGGGCGGCGTCGCGCGCCGCCACCAGGTCGAGCAGGTGCGCCTCCTGCGCCCGGTCCGTGCGCAGGTAGTCGGACGTGCCGACCACCTCGCTGAACGGGCGCGGCCGGCTGCGTCGCTCGAGCACCACGAGGGAGTCGTAGACGTGCAGGCTCTCCAGGCTCGCGGTCCAGGCGTTCGTCGCCGGGTCCGTGCCGGTGTAGCGCCAGTGGAGGTCGTCCACGCGGTCCTTCGCCCACTCCACGAACGTCCCGGGCCGGCGCAGGCCCCCCTCGTACTGCGGCCAGTACGACGTGTGGGTGTCCTCGACCACGAGCACGCCGCCCTCGGCCAGCAGCGGGAACAGCGTCTCCGCGGTGGTGACCTGCTGATCCATCCGGTGCCCGCCGTCGTCCAGGACGACGTCGAACGGGCCGTGGTCGCGATGCAGGCGCCGCAGCACCTCGGGGTCGGCCTGGTCCCCGAGCTCGACGACGGCGCCCGTGGCCGCCCCGGCCTCGCGGGCCGCCGGGTCGACGTCGAGGCCGACGAGGGCGGCCTGCGGGCCGAAGTAGTGCCGCCACATCGCGAGGCCGCCGCCGCGGTACACGCCGATCTCGAGCACCCGCACCGGACGGTCGCGGAACCGCTCGAGGTGGCGGTGGTAGACGGGCAGGTAGTGGACCCAGGTGTCCATGGGCGGGCCCGAGCGGTGCGCCAGCGCGTACTGGAAGAGAAGGTTCTCCTCGGCGAGCGCGACGGCCTCCGGCCCGAGGTAGAAGGCGGCGCGGTAGGCCTCGTTCACGAGGTCCTGGCCGGCCCCGGCGGCGAGGAGGTGGTCGCCGAGGCGGGCGGCCCGTGCGGCGCGGTCGCCGTCGCCGAGGACGTCAGCGACGAGCATGGTGCGCAGCTCGGCCGGGGCGGGGGCGCCGTCGAGCACCGCGGCCGCCGTCGACGCGTCGTCGGCAGCCAGGGCGAGCAGGGCGCGGCGGAGGGTGTCGGCGTCGAGGCCGGGTGCGGCGTCGTCGGACATGCGTCAGTCCCTCCCGGGGATCGCGGGGTCGAGCCGGCCGGCGGCGGGCTCCGACGCCGTCGGGCTCCATCGACCGGCGATGCGGACGAAGCCCGGCTCGGTGGAGGCGTGCTCGGCCCGGACGACGAACGGCACCTCGCGGTCCGAGTAGTCGTAGGTGTGCCCCTTGGTGATGAGCGAGGTGCTCAGGGCGTACGTGCCCGGCTGGATGGGCAGTGAGGGGAGGTGGAAGTCCACGAACGACGCCCCGACGCCGAAGTCGTACGCCCGGCGGTCCTGCCCCGAGTTGGGCCCGGCGACCGTCGCGCCGGTCTCGTGGATGAACGCGAGGCCCACCTCGACGTTCGTCACGGCCTCCCGCGCCTGGACGTGGATCCGCAGCGTGCACGGCTCGCCCGGGCTGACGATGTGGACCGGGCGACCCTCGGCGCCGAGCAGCTCGACGCCGGTCATCCGGACCTCCCCCGAGCCCTGCCGCGGCACGGGCGCGAGCACCGTGCCCTCGCGCTCGGCCTCCGCCTGGCGCCGCGCCTCCTCCTTCTCGTTGACGGAGGCGAGGTAGCCGTCGATCACCCCGCGGACCTCGCCGACCATCTTCGTGCGGCCGTGGTCGAGCCAGATCGCGCCGTCGCACAGCTCGGCCGCAAGGCCCAGGGAGTGGGTGACCAGGACGATCGTGGTGCCCTTGCGCCGCAGGTCGAAGAGGTAGTCGAAGCACTTGCGCTGGAACTCCTCGTCGCCGACGGCGATGATCTCGTCGACGATGAGGATCTCGGGGTCGAGGGTCACGGCGACGGCGAAGCCGAGCCGGACGTACATGCCCGAGGAGTAGACCTTGACCGGGGAGTCGATGAACTCGCCGAGGCCGGCGAAGTCGATGATCTTGTCGATCGAACGCTCGATCTGCTTGCGCGTGAGCCCGAGGATCGAGCCGTTGAGGTAGATGTTCTCCCGGCCCGTGAGCTCGCCGTGGAAGCCCGCGCCCAGCTCGAGCAGCGCGGAGACGCGGCCGTTGACCAGGACCTGCCCCGAGTTCGGCCGGTACACGCCGGCGAGCACCTTGAGCATGGTCGACTTGCCGGAGCCGTTGTGCCCGATGAGGCCGAAGGTGGTCCCCCGCGGCACCTCGAACGTCACGTCGTCGAGCGCGCGGAACGTGTGCCGGCCCTTGGCTGCGCCACGGACGAAGCGCTCCTTCACGCTGTCCCGGCGCTCCGTGTGCAGGACGAACGTCTTCGAGACGTTCTCCACGCGGATCGCGGCGTCGCTCACATCGCCTCCCCGAGGTCGCCGCCACGGCGGCGGTAGACCAGGTTCGCCCAGCCGAGCGCCAGGGCCGTCCACAGCACGATGCCGAGCCAGGCCTGCCAGGGCCCGGGCTCCAGGTCGTACACGAGCGCGCGCATCAGGCCGATGAACTCGGCGAACGGGCTCGCCTCGACGATCGCGCGCAGCGGGATCCCCCGCCACTCCTCGGGCACGAAGGTGATCGAGTACAGGATCGGCGTCATGTAGAAGAGCAGCTGCAGCGCCACCGAGACGAGGTGGGCGAGGTCCCGCACGTACACGTTGAGGATCGCGATCGCCGTCGCCACGGCCGCGGAGAAGATCGTGAAGATCACGACGAGGACGGGCACGAGCAGCCACGTCCAGCCCAGGTTGCCCAGGACGAGCAGCACCGCGAGCAGGAGGCCGAGCTCGATGAGGCTCTGGACCCCGACGGCGAGCCCGGTCCCGAGCACCGGCGCGTAGGCGGGGAAGTAGATCTTCTGCAGCAGGGGCCCGGCGCCGAGCAGGCCGCCGATCCCGCCGTTCACGGAGCTGCTGAAGAAGGACCACATCACCAGTCCGGCGAAGAGCCAGACGGCGAAGATGCCGTCCTTGCCGTTGCCCAGCGGTGGCGGGGCGGCGGGGAAGAAGACCGAGAAGACGACCGTGTAGATCGCGAGGGTCGCGAGCGGCACCGCGAGCGACCACGCGAACCCGAGCGCCGTCCCGTTGAACTTGGCCTTGAGGTCCC
>JBDIAU010000195.1:0-4633 GCA_039812565.1 Beutenbergiaceae bacterium | reverse complement strand
CCGCGAGGAGTGCGACGGTCCGTCCCGCGGCCACCCTGGCGCCGCGTGCCGACCTGAGACCCATGACCAGACCCCCAGTTCCGGGGCGCTCGGCCCGGGGCGCCCCTCGCCCGGGCGGCCGGCCCCACCTCCGAGTGTTCCACCCCGGGCGCGAGCAGGGCGCGGGACCTGCCGGTCACGTCACGTGCCGGGTGAACCGCTGGCGCGCCTGCCCCCGTCGGGCCAGAGTGGAGGCCTCGGCTCCCGTCCCGTGACGTCGCGGGACCCACCCCCTCGGAGGCCACCTGATGAGCGTCCTGCCCCCGCTCCCTCTCGACGACGCCGCCCTCGCCCTCCTGCGCTCCCGCGTCCGCGGACGCGTCGTCGCCCCGGGCGACGCCGGCTGGGCCGAGGCGAGCACGCCGTGGAACGTCGCCGTGCACCAGTCGCCCGCCGCCGTCGTCGAGGTCGCCGACGTCACCGACGTCGAGGAGGTGGTGCGGTGGGCGGCCGAGCACGGCCGGACGGTCTCGGCGCAGCCCCGCGGCCACGGCGCGACCCCCGCCGTCGACGGCACGATCCTGCTGCGGACCGGCGCCCTGCACGAGATCGCCGTCGACGCCGAGGGGCGCCGCGCCCGCGTGGGCGCCGGCGTGCGCTGGGGCGAGCTGCTCCCGGCGCTCGACGGCACCGGCCTGGTCGCGCTCGCCGGCTCGAACCCGGACGTCACGGTGGTGGGCTACCACCTCGGCGGCGGGCTGTCATGGTTCGGCCGGCGCCACGGGTACGCCGTCCACAGCCTCCTCGGCGCCGAGGTGGTGGACGCCTCCGGGCACCTGCGCTGGGTGACCGACGAGAGCGACCCCGACCTGATGTGGGCGCTGCGCGGCGGCGGCGGGGACCTCGCCGTCGTCACGAGCGTCGAGATCGCCCTGCACCCGCACCCGACCCTCGTCGGCGGGAAGGTGATGTTCCCGATCGGCGACGCCCGCGCCGTCCTGCGCGCGTTCCTCGCGGTCACCCGCACCGCGCCGCGGGAGCTCACGCTCTGGGCGTCGCTCATGCACTTCCCGCCCGTCGAGTTCCTGCCCGAGCCGATCCGCGGGAAGTCGTTCGTCACCGTGGACGCCACCTACCTCGGCGACCCGGCCGTCGCGGCCGAGCTCCTCGACCCGATCCGCGCCGCCGGGACGGTCGTCTCGGACACCGTGGCGCCGATCCCCGTGGGCCGGCTCGGCGAGGTGGCCGCCGAGCCCACCGACCCGACGCCGGGCATCGACGGCAGCGAGCTGCTCGCCCGCCTCGACGAGGACGTCCTCGACCGCATCCTCGCCGTCGCCGGAGACGGCTCCCGGACCGCGCTCGTCTCGGTGCAGATCCGCCACCTCGGCGGCGCGCTGCCGGACGGGGAGACAGGCCCCGCGGGCGCGGCCGCGGCGGGCATCCCGGAGCCGTACCTGCTGTGGGCGCTCGGGATCGCGATGGACCCGGGGCTCGTCGAACCGATCCGCGCCTCACTCGCGGCGGTCCTCGAGGCGCCCGGCGACGCCGCGACCGGCCGCACCGTCCTCACGCTGCTGGCGCCCGGGGAGCCGCTGACCCGCGTGTTCGACGGCCCGACGCTGGCCCGCCTGGGCGCCCTCAAGGTCGCGCGCGACCCCGAGGGGATCTTCCGCGGCAACCACCCGCTGCCCCTGGCGGGCAGCTGACGTGGCGACCGAGGTCCGGGACAACCCCGCGCAGCGCCGCTACGAGGCGTACGTGGACGGGGAGCTGGCGGCGTTCTCGGAGTACGGGCGCACCGGTGACCGCGTGACGTTCATCCACACCCGGGTGGAGCCCGCGTTCGAGGGCCGCGGCGTGGGCTCCGACCTCGTGCGCGGGGCCCTCGACGACGTCCGACGCCGCGGGGGCCAGGTGGTCGCCCGGTGCCCGTTCGTCCGGGCCTGGCTGCAGCGGCACCCGGAGCAGCAGGACCTGCTCGCCGTCCCGCTCGACGCCTGACGTGCGTCGGCGCCCAGGCGGGGGCGCCGGCGCCGGCCTCTAGGCTGCGCGCATGGAGGACTGCGACGTCATCGTGGTCGGCGCCGGCCTGGCCGGCCTCGAGTGCGCCCGCACCCTGGTGGAGGCCGGGCTCGTGGTCCGCGTGCTCGAGGCGGGGGACGCCGTCGGCGGCCGGGTGCGGACCGACCGGGTGGACGGCTACCTCGTCGACCGAGGCTTCCAGCTCCTCAACCCCGCCTACCCGGCGGTCCGGGACCGGGTGGACGTGCGCAACCTCGCGCTGCGCCCGTTCTGGCCGGCGGTCGGGGTGCGGACCGAGGACCGGCTCGCGCTCCTCGCCGACCCGCGGCGGGCGCCGCGCCTGCTCGGCCGCACCCTGACCAGCGGGTACGTGCGCCCGCTGGAGCTCCTCGACCTCGCGCGCTGGGCGGCGCCGGCGCTCGGGCCGGTGCCGCGGCTGCTCGCCCGCCCGGACACGACCCTCGCGGAGTCGTTCGTCGACGCCGGCGTCGAGGGCCGGCTGCGGCGGGAGGTCCTCGAGCCGTTCCTCGCCGGCGTCCTCGCGGACGCCTCGGGGTCGACGTCGGCCCACTTCGTCCGGCTCCTCGTCCGGGTGTTCCTGCGCGGTACGCCCGGCGTCCCGGCCGCCGGGATGGGCGCGCTGCCCGCCCAGCTCGCCCGCCACCTGGGCGAACGCGTGGTCCTGCAGACCCGCGTCGAGCGCATCGAGCGCACGGGCGCCGGGCTGCGCGTCCTCGGGCCGCGCACGCCTCAGGTGGCGCGCGCCGTCGTCGTCGCGACCGACCCGCGCACCGCGGGCGCCCTGGCGGGCACGCCGACCCCGGCCATGAAGGGCCTCGTCACGTGGTGGTACGCCGTGCCGCCGGAGGCCGGTCCCGTCGAACCCGTCCTGGTCGTCGACGGCCGGCGGGGCGGGCCCGTCGTCAACGCCGCCGCGATGAGCGCCGTCGCGCCGTCGTACGCCCCGGCGGACCGGCACCTGGTCCAGGCGACGTGCCTGCTCGGGGCGTCGGAGCCGGACGAGGCCGCGGTCCGTCGCCAGGCGGCCGACATGCTCGGGCTCGACCCGCACGGGTGGGAGCCGGTGGCGCACCACGCGATCCCCGAGGCGCTGCCGGCCCAGCCGGCGCCGCTGGTCACCCGGCGCCAGGTGGACCTCGGCGGCGGCCTGCTCGTCTGCGGCGACCACCGAGACACCGCCTCCCTCCAGGGCGCGCTGGTCTCCGGCCGCCGCACCGGCCGCGCGGTCGCGGAGCTCCTCGGCGGCCGCTGACCCGCGTCGGGCGGACCGTCGTCCCTGTTCAGCGGGCCCCTGATCGGCTGGGGGACGGTTCGGCGAAACACCTGCCCGGCGCAACCCGCGGGTCTACCATCGACAGGAGTCGAGCGTTTCCGCACGTCAGGGGGACACGGATGAGCGCCGCGCAGGCCGCCCTCGTCGGGCTGGCTGCGGCGCTCGCGACCGCCGCCGAAACCGCCGCCGTCAGCCTCGACGTCGAGGGCGCGCCGCAGCCGACGCCCGCACCCGACGGCGCCCCCACCCCGGCCATCCGCCTGCGGCCCGTCTCGCTCACCCGCCTCGGCCGCTCGACGCGCGACGGCGCGCTGCTCGACCTCGAGCTGCTCACGCTCGTCACGGTCGCCGGCGCGGGCGGGCTCGAGGCCGCGGAGCGCCTGATCGTGGGCCTCGAGCGGGACTCGAGGTACGCCGTCGAGCCCGCGCCCCGCGAGGACGCCCCGCCGGGCACGCTCGCGTTCGGCGTCCGGGTCCGGGTCCCGGTCCGGATCCCCGAGGTGAGCGGGCCGCCGGTGCTCGAGCCGCTGCGGCTCGACCTGCGCACGGCCCGGCTCCTCGAGGGCGTCGTCCGCGACGCCCAGGGGCGCCCGGTCCCCGACGCCGTCGTCCGGGCCGTGGTCGGCGGCCGTCCGGTGGTCGCCGACGCCGAGGGGCGCTTCCGCCTCCTCGCCGGCGACGAGGACGTGACGGGCGTCGACGTCGAGGTGCGGGGCGAGACCCGCACCGTCCAGGCCACCACGAGCACGGCGCCCGTGGTCATCAGGTGGGAGTGAGGGGACGCGATGGTCAGCTATGCGGCACCCGGCGTCTACGTCCAGGAGGTCCCGAGCGGGGCGCACTCGATCGGCCGCGCGGGCACGAGCACGCTCGGCGTCGTCGGGGTGGCGCCGGACCCGAAGGCGCGCCTGGACGAGGCGGTGCCGATCGACAACTGGACGCAGTTCGTCGACACCTACGTCGGCTCCGCCGCGGAGGGCACCCACCTGTCGCACGCCGTCTACGGCTTCTTCTCCAACGGCGGCGGCCGGTGCTGGGTGGTCAACGTCGGCCCGGGTGGCAGCCTGACCGGCACCGCCCGGCGCCCGAGCGGCGTCGCGCTGCTCGAGGCGATCGACGAGGTCGCCATCGTCGCAGCGCCGGGCTACACCGACCCCCAGTCCTACAGCGACCTCATCGGGCACTGCGCGCACCCGCTGCGGCAGGACCGGGTCGCGATCCTCGACGCCCCCGAGCGCGTCGACGACGTCAGCGCCCTGACCCGCGTGGCGACCGCCGGGCCGCCCGAGCCGGCGGCACGCGGCGGCGGCGAGGCCAGGGGCGCCGACGCCGACG
>JBDIAU010000194.1:0-4648 GCA_039812565.1 Beutenbergiaceae bacterium | reverse complement strand
CACCTCGCCCTGGCCGTCCCCCGGCGGCCATGAGCCGCGCGCGACGAGGCACGCCCAGGTCAACGACGCTCACCCCGGGAGTATGAGCCCTCCGGCAGGCACGCGGACGCGTTCTCCGACCCCGGTGTGGGGGGGTGTCGCTCGTGGGTGGCGCCTCCCGGGAGCGCACGCACGATGGTGCTCGTGATCGTCCGTGTCGCGGCAGTCCGAGCACCGTGCCCGCCTGTGCCGCCGCGTCGCCGGACTGGCGACCGCCTCACACGCGCGGCCTTGCGCGAGAGGATCGGGGCATGACCATCGGCCCGACAGGGCGCTCGGACGGCGCCGGCGGGGCCGGGACCATGCGGTTCCCCGTCCTGCCGGTGCGCTCCTTGGCGGGCGACGAGCTGACCCTGCCGCGCGACCTGCCGGCGCCGCGGACGCTGGTGGTCTGCGCCTTCCGGCAGTGGCAGCAGCGGCTCGTGGACGAGTGGATCGACTGGGCCGTCGCCGCCGGGGTGGCGCCGTCGCCCCTCGGCCTGGACCGCACGGCGCCGACGGCCGTGATCGAGGTCCCCGTGCTCGGCAGGCGCTACCGCCCGGCGCGGAGCTTCATCGACGGGGGGATGGCCGCCGGGATCCGGGTCCCGACGGTGCTCGCCCGCACGCTCACCGCGTACACCGACGTGGCCGCGTTCTGCCGGGCTGCCGGCATCGAGTCGCGGGCGACGGTCACCGCGATGGTCGTGCGCCGGGACGCGACCGTCCTCGCCCGCGTCGCCGGGCCGCCCGACGCGGCGACCGTCGCCGACGTCGCCGCCGCCCTGGGTCTGACGGCCTGACCCGCCGCGACGCCTTCGGGTCAGCGTGTCCAGTAGCCGGTGGCGTCGGCGGCGAACGGGTCGGGGCGGCAGATGAGATCCGCTACCAGGCCGGTCCAGCCGGTCTGGTGGGTCGCGCCGAGGCCCGCGCCGTCGTCACCGTGGAAGTACTCGTAGAAGGTCACGTTGTCGCGCCAGCGCGGGTCGTCCTGGAGCCGGGCCACGTGGCCGTGGCACGGGCGGCGCCCGTCGGGTCCGCGGAGGAACAGCCCGAGCAGGCGACGGCGGAGGTCCTCCGCGCACTCCGCCAACCCGACCACCTGTCCGCTGCCCGTCGGGTACTCGATCTCGATGCTCCCGGCGAGGGACTGGGCGTTGCGCTGGAGGCTGCGGACGACCAGGTAGTTGACCGGCATCCAGACCGGGCCACGCCAGTTCGAGTTCCCGCCGAACATCCCGGTCCGGGATTCAGCCGGTTCGTAGTCGACGGACACGGTGCTCCCGCCCAGCGTGACCGAGACCGGGTGCTCGAGGTGGTGGCGCGAGAGCGCCCGCAGCCCGTACGGCGAGAGGAACTCGCCCTCGTCGAACACGCGACGCAGGACGCGCAGGCCCTGGCCGGGCGGGGTGACGCCGAGGACGAGCCGGTCACCGGTGCTGCCCGGCAGGATCCGTCCGCGGCCCTCGGCCAGCGCCGCAGGGTCGAACCGCTCCCGGAAGCGCGCGAACCGCTTGTGCAACGTGCCCGCCGGCCCGAGGACGTCCGGGCCGAGCACCACCGTCGTCAAGAGCGGCAGCACGCCGACGATCGAACGGACCTTGATCGGGACCTCGGCCCCGTCCGGCGTGTGCAGGACGTCGTAGAAGAAGCCGTCCTCCTCGTCCCACATCCCCTGGGAACGCATCGCGTCGACGATGAGCACGAAGTGCTCGATGAACTTCACCTGGATGTCGGTCCACGCCTCGTCCTCCGTGGCCAGGACGCGGGCGATCGACAGGAGCGTGAGGGCGTAGAAGGCCATCCAGTTGGTGCCGTCCGCCTGCTCGAGGTTCGCGCCGGGAGGAAGGTTCGACCGGTCGAGAGCGCTGATGTTGTCCAAGCCCAGGAACCCGCCGGAGAAGACGCTGTCGCCCTCAGGGTCGATCCGGTTGACCCACCACGTGAAGTTGATGAGGAGCTTGGGCAGCAGCCTGGCGAGGAAGGTCCGGTCGCGACGGCCGTCGATCTCCCACACGTGCAGCGCCGCCCAGGCGTGCACCGGCGGGTTGACGTCGCCGAACGCCCACTCGTACGCGGGGATCGCGCCGTTCGGGTGCTGGAACCACTCGCGGCACATCGCGATGAGCTGGTACTTCGCGAACGCCGGGTCGACGTGGGCGAGGGCGATCGTGTGGAACGCGAGATCCCACGCGGCGAACCACGGGTACTCCCACGGGTCGGGCATCGAGAGGATGTCGCGGGCGTCCATGTGCGTCCACGCGGCGTTGCGGCCGCGGCGTCGCTCGGGTGGCGGCGGAGGCTGCGTCGGGTCGCCGTCGAGCCAGCGGGCGACGTCGTAGCAGTAGAACTGCTTGCCCCAGATCATCCCCGCGAAGGCCTGACGGGCGACGAGCCGCTCGTCCTCGCTCGCCGAGGCGGGGATGACCTCGGCGTAGAACTCGTCCGCCTCGGCGCTCCGCGCGGCGAGCACGCCGTCGAAGGCCGCACCGAAGGCGGGCGACGACGACGGCGTCCGGAGCCGCACGCGCACCACCTGCGTCTGACCAGGGTCGACGGTCAGCCGGTACCACGCGGCCGCCTTGGTACCCACCCCGGCGGGGTTGACCGTCGGCTCACCGGCGACGACGTGGTCGTTGATCCCGTCCTTGGGGTACGCGGGCGACCCGGCGGCGCCGAACACCCGGCGCGCGTTCGTCTCGTTCTCGCAGAAGAGCAGGTCCGCGGGGCCACCGCCGGGAGCCTCGTCCAGCTCCCACACCAGGTCGCCGAGCCGAGGGTGGCCGAGCGCCGCGCGACCCGGCCCGTCGGCCCGGATCTCCGGGCGCGCCGCCCCGGGCTCCCACGCCCACGTGTTGCGGAACCACAGGTGCGGCAGCACGTGGAGGGTGGCCGCCTCGGGTCCGGCGTTCGTGACGCGGACCTCCATGAGGAGGTCGTGCGGATCGGCCTTCGCGTGGACGACGTCGACCACCCAGTACCGGTCGTCGTCGAACGCCCCGGTGTCGAGCAGCTCGTACTCCGGGCGGTCCGCGCCGCGCCGCCCGTTCTCGGCGACGAGGTCCCCGTAGGGGAACTCACCCTGGGGGTAGTGGTAGCGCCAGTGCAGCCAGGCGTGGCTCGGCAGGGCGTCGAGGTACCACCAGTACTCCTTGGCGTCCTCGCCGTGGTTGCCCTCCGGCCCCGTGAGGCCGAACATCCGCTCCTTCAGGATCGGGTCGCGGCCGTTCCACAGGGCGAGGGCCATGCACAGGGTCTGGTCGACGTCGCTGACGCCGGCCATGCCGTCCTCGCCCCACCGGTACGCGCGGGAGCGCGCGTGGTCGTGGGGGAAGTACTGCCAGGCCGAACCATCGCGGCTGTAGTCCTCTCGGACCGTTCCCCAGGCCCGTTCGGAGAGGTACGGACCCCAGTGGTACCAGGGCGACGCCTCGAACAGACCGTCCTCGGGCTGCCCGAAGGACTCGACGCGTCGACGCTCGACGGAACTCATGGGGCCTCGCTCTGGGGTGACGCACGGAACCGACAGCTGACGCCGGTCGCGGTCCCCGGAACCTGCTCGACGACGTCCGCGACACCCTACGTCCGCGACACCCTGCGCTTCGTCGTCCCGCTCGGCACGCTGCTCAGTCGATCGGCACGCTCCTCAGTCAAATCGGCACGCTGCTCAGTCGACCCGGTGCGTCGGCATCCCGCCGGGCTGCGTCCCCTCGAGCCTCGGCGGCGGCAGGACCGAGCCCTCCGGGTCGAGGTCGCGCTCGGAGGCGCCCTCGTCCTCGTCCACGAGCGCAGCGCCCGACAGCGGCATGGCCGCCGACGTCGCGGCCGGGTCCGTGCCGGACTCGGCCGACGCGTCGTGCCACCCGGCCGTCGGCGTGCGCTCGTCGTCGGGCGTCGGCTGGGCGGTCTGGTCGGTCATGACGTCTCCCGTCGTCGGCCGCCCGTGGACGGCTCCCCGGCAAGGTCCGGGGTTCTCACGGGTGCCCGCCCGGGCGATGCCCCAAACCCGGGGCCGACGCCGGGCCTGCCCGCGGCGTTTCGCCCCGCCGACGCCGGGGTAGGCCACGCGCCATGACGCACACGCCTCGGACCGACGCGAGCCTCCTGCCCCGGACCATGCGCGCCCTGGAGGAGGACGCCCGCCTCGACGCCGCGGTCGACGCCCTCTCCCCCGTCGCGAACCGCCTGGTCGCGGCGGCGCCGCTCCGGGACGCCCTGCTCGGGCGCTCCCTGGGTCATGCCGTCCACCCGCTCCTCACCGACCTCCCGATCGGCTTCTGGACGAGCGCCACGGTGCTCGACCTGACGGGCGGCGGCCGCAGCCACGACGCCGCCCGCCGCCTCGTCGGCCTCGGCGTCCTGTCCGCCGTCCCGACGGTGCTCACCGGAGTCGCGGAGTGGGCGGTCGCGGACCGGCAGTCGCGGCGCGTCGGCGTCGTCCACGCCGCCGCGAACGCCGCCGGCCTGTGGCTGAACGTGGCGTCCTGGCAGTCCCGCCGCCACGGTCACCACCGGGCCGGGCTCGTGCTCACGCTCGCGGCGAACGTGGCGGTCGCCGTCGGCGGTCAGCTCGGCGGGCACCTCACGCTGGTGCGCCACCTCGGGTCGCGGACCTGACGGCCGACGACGG
>JBDIAU010000193.1:0-4664 GCA_039812565.1 Beutenbergiaceae bacterium | reverse complement strand
AGGTTGGTGCGGGAGACGGTGTTGACGCCCGACGCCGAGCCCGCGGGCCGGGCGTTGGAGAACGACCCGCCCGCGTAGACGGTGCTACCGGCGATCTCCTGGTCCCACACGACGCCATTGATCTGCACGGTGGGAAGCGGGTCGGCCGAGACCGTGGCCGGCGTGCCGGACGGCGGTGACGTGTCCGCCGCCGCCGGCGCGAGGGCGGCCCCCACCAGGGCGGTCGCCACGCCGAGGACGAGCGCGCTCATCCATGCCGTGAAGGACCGAATTGAAACAAGGGATGTGAACTGCGCCATTTGTGCGCTCCCCCACGGGAATGTCAGAAGAAAGGAGTCCTCACTTCCAAACTACGTCCGGACGGCGGCGGGGGATGTCTCCTGCGGTCGCGCTGCGGAGGTCGTGCGGAAGACGTGCCGGTCCGTCCCAGGACCCGCGCGACCGCCATGGTTTCCGCATGCACGACGGCGCCCCTCCCGCGCCGCCCGGAGGCGGGCGCGAGAGGGGCGCCGGTGGGTGGGGTCAGCCGATCGGGTTGATCGCCAGGTCGTCCCAGGAGACGGTGACGGGGGCGTTCGTGGTGGCGCTCGAGAGGTACGAGCTCACCCCGACGCCGCCGGTGGCCTGCAGGGCCGCGGAGGAGTCGGTGGTCTGCAGCTGCCACGCGGCCGGCTCGGTCTGGCCGACGGCCCAGACCTTGGCGCGCAGCGTGGTGGGCCCGGTGCCCTGGATCTGGAACCGGATCCGGAGCTGCTGGTCGGCGGTGTAGGTGAGGCCGGGGACGGTCACCGCGGCGAGCGAGGTGTTGGTCCCGGCGACCACGCGGCGCAGCGAGAGCGAGACGGAGCCGTTGCTCTGGATCTTCGCCTGGACGCGGTAGTCGTTCGTCGCGTTGACGCGGCGCCCGATGAGGACGAGGTCGGTGCCGCCGCCGGTGGCCGTCTTGTTGGCCGCGGCGGTCACCTGGGCGTCCACGGACGTCTGCGCGAGCGAGGCGAGCACCGCGGTGCGGGTGTTGCCCGCGGCGGGGACCACCATCCGGCCGACGCCGGAGCCGACGGAGAAGTTCGACGTCGTCCCGGTCAGGGCCCAGGTGCCGCCGAGGTCGGCGCTGCCCCAGCCGGAGCCGACGGTCCGTCCGAACGCGTCGAGCGCGAACGCGTTCCCGGCGTCGAACACCGTGACCTGGGAGGACGCCGTGTCGGTTGCGCCCTCGTCGTCGGTGACCGTGAGCTCGATCGTGTAGGTGCCGGCGGCGGCGTAGGTGTGGGACGCCGTCGCCCCGGTGCCGGTCTCGCCGTCGCCGAAGCTCCACGCGTAGGCGGCGACGGACCCGTCGGGGTCGCTCGACGCGGAGGCGTCGACGTCGACGGTGAGGTTGGTCTTCGTCGAGGTGAACGCGGCGTCGGGGGCGAGGTTGCCGGGGATGACCACCTGCTTGGTGGTCGTCCCGGTGCCGCCCTCGTCGTCCGTCACCGTGAGCCCGACGGTGTAGGTGCCGGCGGTGGCGTAGGTGTGGGAGGCGGTCGCCCCGGTGCCGGTCTCGCCGTCGCCGAAGTCCCACGCGTAGCCGGTGACGGTGCCGTCGGTGTCGCTCGACGCCGAGGCGTCGAAGTCACCGGTGAGCTTGGTCGCCGTCGCGGTGAACGACGCCGTCGGGTTGGCGTTGCCGGCGAGCGTCACCGTGCGTGTGGTCTCGGTGAAGGCGCCCTCGTTGTCGGTCACGCGGAGCGTGATCGTGTAGGTGCCGGCGCTCGCGTAGGTGTGCGACGCCGTCGCCCCGGTGCCGGTGGTGCCGTCGCCCCAGGTCCACGCGTAGGAGGCGATGGTGCCGTCCGGGTCGCTCGACGCCGAGGCGTCGACCCCGACGACCAGCTTGTTCGGCGTGGCGGTGAAGGACGCGACGGGGGAGTCGTTCCCGGAGCCGGTGCCGAGCAGGTAGTGCTGCTGGACCTGGCTCGCGGTGAGCGGGAACGGGTACACGGCGACCTCGTCGAGCAGGCCGGCGAAGTAGTCGCTGGACGGGCGGGCCGGCCAGCCGGTGAGGGTGTCGGAGCCGATGCTCCAGGAGCCGTAGTAGTTCCCGGCGGTGATGTCGTTCGGGCGGCTGGCCACCTGGACGCCGTCGACGTACAGGCGCATGCCGTTGTCGCCCATGGTGGCGACGACGTGCCGCCACTGGTTGTTGGTGATCGCGGCCGACGTGATGGTGCGGTACGCCGACGGGTAGACGCCGAAGATGACGCGGCCGTTGTTGTCGATGTAGAGCACGCGGTCGTCGTTGGCGCTGGTGGCGGTGAGGCTGCTGGCGTCGCCGAAGCCGACGAGCCGTCCGCGCTGCCCGGTGCTCGCCCGCACCCACGTCTCGATGGTGAAGTGGTTGGTGGCGAGCTGCCGGTCCGCGGTGAGGACCCGCGAGTTGAGGGCGCTGTTGAGGTCGACGGCGGTGTTGGTGTCGCCGACGATGGCGCCCGGCACGCCGTAGGTCAGGCCGGCGCCGGCGGTGCCGTCGTTGGTCGAGGCCCAGTCACGGATGCTGGTCCCGGACGCCTCCGAGAGCCGCCAGTAGTACGACGGGTTGTCCTCGAGGACCCGCTGGGCGTAGCTGCCCAGAGTGCCGGTGCCGTCCGCCGTCACCGAGACGGTGGGGCTGGCCTGGGCGTTGCCGAACGGGTCGGTGACGAACACCCGGTAGGTGGCGGTGGCCCCGGGGGTCGCGCCGGTGTCGGTGAAGCCCATCGCGGGGCGGCGCCAGACCTGGGACACGTAGTCGAAGGTCCCGATGGTGGTGCCGTTGCGGGTGATCCGGTAGGTGAGCTTCTCGTTGTCGTAGTCGGCGTTGGCCGTCCACGAGAGGCGGACGGCGCCGTCGGCGAGGGCGCGGCCGGTGACCGGGAAGCCGGACCCGCCGGAGCGCGGCCCGGAGGTGTTGGGGGCGACGGCGGACGTGGCGAACCGCGCGATGCCCTGCTGCCCGGTGTTGTTCACGCGGGTGAACTCGCCGCCGTAGACGACGTACCCGGACTGGGCGTCGCCGGAGACGGACCACGGGCCCTGGCTCTGGCCGGTGTAGGTGCCGGCGTTGATCTCGGGGAACCAGTTCAGGATGGTCGGCGCGGGCCGGCCCTCCCAGTTGCCGTAGCCGAGGGGCTCCTTGCCGATGGTGCGGGTGGCGTCGGTGGTGCGGGCCGTGGCGCGGTAGAAGGTCCAGGGGTCGGTCTGGCCGAACGAGGAGTTGTTGCCGCAGTAGTGGTTGTGGCTGGCGGTGTAGACGACGTCGCCCATCGAGTACGAGTCGTAGGAGTCGCCGTGGCAGTCGCTGATCCAGGCCATCTGGCCGTCGCTCCAGCGCACGGCCGCGGTGCCCTCGAGGGTGCCGCCGCCGCGGAAGCTGTACGACGTCACGTAGAAGTTCCGGTCGTCGGCGCCGAGGCCCCAGACGGCGGCGTTGGCGCCGGCGTTGCGGAGCAGCGCGTTGGCGGGGAGGGGGAGGGTGGCGCCCGTCGTCGGGTCGACGGCGGCGAGGCCGAACCCGGGGTTGTTCGAGCCGTTCACGGAGGTGAAGGAGCCGCCGAGGATCACCTCGGAGCCGTCGGGCGCCACCTGGATGGCGTAGACGGTGCCGTCGACGAGGATCGGGTTCCAGGGCAGCAGGGCGCCGTTGGTGGCGTTGAACGCCGCGACCTTGTAGCGCGGCTGGCCGTTCGCGGCGGTGAAGGCGCCGCCGACGTACACGGTGTTCCCGTACGTGGCGATGGTCTCCGCCCGGCCGTCGAGCTGGGCGTTGAACGAGGTGATGAGCGCTCCGGTGGACGCGTCGAACGCGGCGATCCGGTACCGGTTGACCCCGGCGATGTTGGTGAACGCGCCGCCGACGTAGACGCGGCTCTTGTCGGGCGATGTCGCGACGTCCATGACCTGGGCGTTGGCCTGCGGCACCCAGGTGGTGTCGAGGACGCCGGTCTGGAGGTTGTAGGCGAGCACGTTCGTGCGGGAGACCGTGCTGGTGCCGGCGGCGGCGCCGGCGGGCCGGGCGGTGGTGAACGAGCCGCCCGCGTACACCCGGTTGCCGACGATCTGCTGGTCCCAGACGACGCCGTCGATCTGGACGGTCGGCAGGGAGTCGGCCGTGACGGTGGCGGGTGTTCCTGCGGGTGGTGCGGAGTCCGCGGCGGCGGGTTGGATCGCCACGAGCGAGGCGACGACCATGGAGGCCGCGGCCGCGATGGCAGTGAACGGACGAATCGCCGAGAAGCGCCGAGCAGGCGACATGGCCCCGGTCCCCTTAATTTGGTGCTGTAAACGTCAATAGGTGCACAAAGGTACGTCAGTCGTTCGGAGTGCCTCCCCGCCGGATGCGGTTTTGCTGCGGTCCTGGCGCGGATGGCGTGCGGCGGCGCACCGGAGCGCGCCGGGGGTATTGGGCCGGGTGAGGAGGGGTCGCCCAGGTCAGCGCGGTGCGGGTTCGCTGAGGGCGAGGATGGCCGCACGCAGGTGCGGCTCGACGTCGGCGTGGGTCTCGAGGTAGCCGAGGATGGCGCGGGCGGACTCGGGGGTGCGGTCGTACCCCTGGACGAAGGTGGGCAGGAGGCCGGCGAGGGCGGGGATCCGGCGTTCGACGCGCCGTTCCGCCTGGAACGGGTCGCGGGACGCGGCCGACGACG
>JBDIAU010000192.1:0-4773 GCA_039812565.1 Beutenbergiaceae bacterium | reverse complement strand
CAGCGGCGCGGCTTCGACCGGGTCTTCGTCGAGATCCGGGGGGAGGGCGCGGACACCGTCGCGGTGATCCGGGTGCTCGAGGTCAAGGACTACCCCAACTCCTACGTCCCGCTGGCGGAGTTCACGGCCATCACCGACAACTTCGAGACCAACTGGCGCCAGCTCCGCGGCCTGCTCCAGACCAAGGCGCGGGCGCTCGCGGCCGCCGGCGAGGCCGACGCCGCCCGCGCCCTCACCGAGGCGATCGCCCGCAAGGACCTCACCGTGGAGGTCTGGCTCGGGCCCACCACCAAGATGGGTGAGGAGGCGCACGCCGGGTCGGTCCTCGCCGCGTTGCGCGCGAGCGTCGACGCCCGCGGGCCGAACGTGCGCCTCGCCGGCGGCCGGCCCGGCCGAGTCAGCGCCGCGTCCTCCCGCCGGGCGATCGAGGCGCGCGCCGCCGCGGCGGCACCGCCGCCGGCACCGGTGCCGGCGCCCACCACGCCGCCGACCACGCCCCCGACCTCCTCCGGGTCGTCGCCGTGACGCGCCGTCGCCTACCGTCGACCGGAGAGCCGCCCGAGCGCCAGGAGTCACGATGCCGACCCACCCCGACCTCGCCGAGCTGCTGCGGCTCGACGCCGTCACGTACGACGCCGTCGGGCCGGCGATGCACGGCGTCGTGGCGCAGGACGCGGCGGCCGGCGACGGCGTGCCCGTCGACGGCTACGAGGACGTCCTCACGCAGGCGGTCCTCACCGTCGGCGCCCGGGACGCCGCCGCCTTCGCCCCGCTCCTGCCGGCCGCCGTCGGGCACGTCGCGCGGCTCGACGCCGAGGACCCCGACGGCGTGCAGCCGCACCTGGGCGTGCTCGGCGTCCTCAACCTGCTCGACGTCCAGGGCGTGGCGGTCCCCGCGGCCACGTGGGCGACGGCGCGCGCCTGGCTGCCGGGCATGCCGACGGCGCACGCCGAGCCGCCGGCCTGGCACTGGGAGCGCGGCCTCGCCGCGCTCGCCCTCGGGGACCTCGCGACCGCGCGGACCGTCGCCGCCCTGCCGGAACGGGGGGCGCTCGACGTCGACCCCGCGCGGGACCCCGGGCTCAGCGTGCAGGCGTGGCTCGCCCTGCTCGTCGGCGCCGTCGAGGGCGGCTGGGCGTGGGCGGACGTCGCGCCGCGCTGGGAGCAGCTGCTCGACGTCGTCCCCGTGCTCGTCGAGGTCGAAGAGCTGACGGAGGCGGACCTCGCCTGGCTCGCCCGGATCCTGCGCCACGACGTCGCCGGGGCGCCGCTCGGGGAGGTCGCCGACTGGCTCCACGCCGAGGCGTACCGGGTGGCCGGGCTCGGCGCGGGGTGACCGGGCGCCGTCGGCGTCGGGCTCGGGCGCCGTCGGGCTCGGGGCTACCCGACCACGTCGTCGGGGTCGGCGAGCACGACGGCCTGGTAGCTGACCCCGAGGGGCGGCGTCGCGACGACCTGGAGGTGGAAGAGGACCTGCGCGATGCCGGGGTGGCCCGGGTGCGGCACCAGCGCGGCGTGCACGTCGATGATCTGGCCGGTCGTCCGCACCGACTGCAGCGACGCGATCGCGGCGACCACCACGGGGGACGTGCCGTCCACCCGGTAGCCCAGGCTGTCGGGGAGCCAGAAGGGGCTCGACAGGCCCGTCGTCGTCGTCCCCTTGGGGACCGGGCCCCACGCCGCGAGGCGCGGCCGGCCGCCGAACCAGACCGTGCCCCGGTACTCGGTGCGGCGCAGGAGGCGCCCGGAGCCGTCGGCCGCCTGGACGAGGATGTCGACGCGCGGCTGCGGCACGGACTCGATGTTGGACACGCGGCACTCCTGTCGGCGGCTCGGGCGGGGCACAGACTGGCACGCGGCACCGGGCGGCGCCAGCCGCGTGCCGCGTGCCGCGCGCGTCGTGGGCGGTCGTGCGAACCGGCGTCCGGGAGCGGGCGCCGGCCCTACGCTCCGTCTGACTGACCGCGCTCAAGGACGAGGCCGATGCTCTCTCTCGAGGACTACTGGATCTGGGACTCCTGGATCGTCGCCGACGGCGGCACGTACCACATGTACTTCCTCCAGGCCCCGCGCAGCCTCGAGGAGGGGTGGCGGCGGCACACCGCCGCGCAGCTCGGCCACGCCACGTCGACGGACCTGCGGACCTGGGAGTACCACGGCCTCGTCCTCGAGCCGGCACCCGCGGGCGCGTGGGACGACCTGGCGCTGTGGACGGGCTCGACCGTCCGCGGGGACGACGGCGTGTGGCGGATGTTCTACACGGCCATCAGCACCCGCGGCGGGCACGGGGTGAAGAGCCAGAAGATCGGCCTCGCCGAGTCCGACGACCTGTACACCTGGCGCCGGGTGGGGGACGGCCCGCTGCTCGAGGCGGACCCGCGGTGGTACATGACGCTGGGCCTCGAGGAGGACCCGCGCGCCTCCGAGACGTGGCGCGACCCGTTCGTCTTCCGGGACCCCGACGGCGACGGCTGGCACATGTACGTCTGCGCGCGCGTCCCGGGGGCGCCGCGGCTGAACGACGGCGTCATCGGTCATGCCCGCAGCCAGGACCTCGTCACGTGGGAGCTGCAGCCGCCGCTGTCGGTGCCGGCCGGCTTCGGGCAGATCGAGGTCGCGCAGCCGGCGGTCGTGGACGGGCGGCCGGTGCTCGCGTTCACCTGCCACTGGCAGGAGCAGATGCCGGAGACGATCGAGCGCTGGGGGTACCACTGCACGTGGTCGATCCCCGGGGAGTCGGTCACCGGGCCGTGGGACGTCAGCCGCGCCCGGCCCTTCCGCGCCGAGCCCGACCTCTTCGCCGCGCCGCTCGTGCGCGACCCCGACGGGCGGTGGGTGTTCGTGGGGTTCGTCAACCTCGAGCCGAAGGGGATCCTCTCCTTCGACATCATCGACCCGATCCCGCTCCGGCTCGACGCCGAGGGCACCCTCCAGGCCGTCGACTCGTACGTGCCGGTCGGTGAGGCGCGCCTCGCCACGGGCCGGTAGGTCTCGCCCGACCCACCTCCTCGCCGAGCGTCACCTTCCCGCCACCCCCTTCTCGCCGAGCGTCACCTTGTGACAGGCCCGACGGCGCGTCGCGCGGCGTGTCGCGGTCGAAAGGTGACGCTCGGCGTCGGGGGTTGGGCGGGAAGGTGACGCTCGGCGAAGGCGGGCGGGCGGCGTCGTCTCACGCCCAGGAGCGCCGGAAGGCCGCCATTCGGGATCGGCTATCATCTCGCGGACCATCCAGAGCGGCCGAGAGTCCTGGCTCAGCGACGCCGCAGCAACCCCCCTCCCGGTGAGGGCGAGGGTGCTACCGCCAGGTGCGATGGAGACGACATGAGCGAGCATCACCTCCGCGTCCGCGGCGCGCGCGGAGCCGCCGCGTGACCACCGCCGACCTGTTCACGCACCCCCTCGGACGGCCGACCGTGTCGTTCGAGATCTTCCCGCCGCGCACGCCCGCCGCCGCAGACGCCCTGTGGCGCACGGTCCAGGACCTCGCCGCCGTCGACCCCGACTTCATCTCCGTCACCTACGGCGCCTCGGGCTCGACGCGTGACTCGAGCCGGGGCATCGTCCGGCGGATCCTGCGCGAGACCACCGTCACGCCGGTCGCGCACCTCACCTGCGTGGGCGCGTCCCGCGCGGAGGTCGCCACGCTCGTCGGCGAGTTCCTCGACGAGGGCGTCCGCTCGATCCTCGCCCTGCGCGGCGACCCGCCCAAGGACCAGCCCGACTGGGAGCCGCCCGCCGACGGCCTCGCCTATGCGAGCGAACTCGTCGCCCTCATCCGCCAGCTGGAGGCGGACCGCGTCGCCACCCCGGCGCCGGGGGCGCCGTCGAGCGCCCGCCCGGGGCCGGAGCCGCTCAGCGTCGCGGTCGCGGCCTACCCCGGGGGGACGGCGTCGCCGACCCGCAGCCGCGACGTCGCCGCCCTCCTGGCGAAGCAGGAGGCGGGCGCCGACTACGCCCTCACTCAGCTCTTCTACGACCCGGCCGCCTACGCGGGCCTCGTCCACGAGGCCCGCGCGGCGGGCGTGCACCTGCCGATCGTCCCCGGCGTCATCCCAATGACCGACGTCGGCCGCCTTCAGCGTCTGGCGGTGCTCACCGGGGTGCCCGCCCCGGTCGAGCTGCTCGCCCGGCTGGAAGCCGCGGACTCCCCGGCCGAGCGGCACCGCATCGGGATCGGCGCCACGGTCGACCTCGCCCACGCGGTCCTCGACGCGGGCGCTCCCGGCCTGCACATCTACACGTTCAACCGCTCCGACGCCGCACTTGACCTGCTCGAGGGTGTCCACCTCGACGGCGGGGCCTCCGTGGCCCCCGACCTGGCCAGCGGGCCGTGGGTCAGCGCACCACCCTCACCCTCCGCACAAGGACAGCGATGAGCACCCCCACCTTCCCGACCGGCACCATCCTCGGCTACCCCCGCATCGGCCCGCGCCGTGAGCTCAAGAAGGCCGTCGAGTCCTTCTGGGCCGGCGCCGTCACCGCGGACGAGCTGGAGGCGACGGCCGTCGCCCTGCGCACCCGCACCCGGGAGCGCCTCGTCGAGCTCGGCCTCGGCCGCGACGACGCCTCCATCCCGCTCGACTTCTCCTACTACGACCAGGTGCTCGACGCCGCCGTGACCGTCGGCGCGGTCCCGGCCCGGTTCGAGGACCTGCTCGACGCCGACGGCGCCCTCGACCTGGCCGGGTACTTCACCGTCGCCCGCGGCGAGGGGGACCGCGCGCCGCTCGAGATGACCAAGTGGTTCGACTCGAACTACCACTACCTCGTGCC
>JBDIAU010000191.1:0-4800 GCA_039812565.1 Beutenbergiaceae bacterium | reverse complement strand
CGTCCGGCTCCCCGGCGGCGAGGTCCTCGCGGCGACCGTCCCCGCCGGCCGGGGCCGGGCGCCGTCGTCGGGAGAGACCGTCCGGGTGGCGCTCGCCGGCGACGGCGTGGTGCGCGTGCCGGCCCCCGGCCCGACGGACGGCGCGACCCCGGTCCCGGCCGACGGTTACGATCGGCGGCCGTGAAGCCCTTCCTGCTCCTGCAGTCTCGGCCCGAGGACGAGGCGTCGGACGACGAGTACGAGGGCTTCCTGCGCGCCGCCGGGCTCGAGCGGGCGCAGCTGCACCGGCTGCGGATGGAGTCCCGTCCGCTCCCGCCGCTCGACCTCGACGCGTACTCCGGGATCATCGTCGGCGGCAGCCCGTTCAACTCGGGCGACCCGGAGGACGAGAAGTCCGCCGTGCAGCGGCGGGTCGAGGCGGAGCTGCGCCCCCTGCTCGACGACGTCGTCGCGCGGGACTTCCCCTTCCTCGGCGCGTGCTACGGCATCGGCACGCTCGGTGTGCACCAGGGCGGGGTGATCGACCGCACCTACGGCGAGCCCGTGGGTGCGGTGCCGATCTCGCTGACGCCCGAGGGTGCCGCCGACCCGGTGCTCGCGGGGCTGCCCGCGACGTTCGACGCGTTCGTCGGGCACAAGGAGGCGTGCAGCGTGCTGCCGCCCGGCGCCGTGCTCCTCGCGACCACGCCCGCGTGCCCCGTGCAGATGTTCCGGGTGCGGACGAACCTCTACGCCACGCAGTTCCACCCCGAGCTCGACCACGACGGCATCGTCACGCGCATCCGCGTCTACCAGCACGCCGGCTACTTCCCGCCGGAGGAGATCGACGACCTCATCGGCCGCGTGGTGCTCGCGGACGTCACGGAGTCGACCAAGGTGCTGCGCAACTTCGTCGAGCGCTACGCGCGCTGAGCCCCGCCCCCTCCCGGGGCTCACCCCACCCGACTCCCGCCGAACGCACCCATGGTCGGCCGAGACCAGGGTGTGGGCCGACCAACGGTGCGTTCGGCGCGGGGGCGCGGGGGGCGGGGGGCGGGGCGGGGGCGCTCAGGCGAGGTGCTTCTGCCAGATCGCCGAGATCCCCGCGGGTCGGAAGCCCATGGCCACGTTGATCGCGAGCATGTGCTCGTTCTCCTCGGCGTTCCACGTGTGGACCCGCTGCGCGGACGGGAAGGCCGCCTGCACGGCCCGCACGTTCGCGAGCTTGACCAGCATCCCGAGGCGGTGGCCACGGTGCTCGCGAAGCACGAGCGTCGAGTCCTGGAACACAGCGTCCGGGTCGCCGCCCGCGCCCGGACGGACGACGAGCACGGTGAAGGCCGCGAGCGTGCCCGTCGGCACGTGCTCGGCCGCGGCCACGACGAGACGCTGCCCCGCCTCCCGGCGGGTCTCCTCGTGGTCACGGATGCGGGCCGCGTCCCACGTCTCCTCCTCGATCTCCAGAGCAGCGAGCGGGACGTCCGTGCTCATCCGGGACTGCAGGACGCCGTACCCCTCGACCCACTCCTCCGGGGCGCTGTCCGCCCAGGTCACCAGCCGGTAGTCGGCGCCCGCGCCGGCACGGGCCCGGGCCTCGAGGTCGTCGAGGAGGGCGGCGTCGGCCGGGAGGTCGAGCACCGAGTGCCGCTCGGCCTGCTCGAGGCCCAGGCCGAGCCCGACGGCGAAGCGCGACGCGGCGTCGTCGGGGATCCGGCCGCTGCCCGTCGGCGGTCGCAGCACCGGGGGGCCGTCGGGACCGGGCTCCGGCGGCTCCAGCGCGTGGTCGGACCACGCCAGGAGCACCCGGCGACCATCGGCCCGGACGACCTCCTCGGCCTTGGCGGCGAGGCGGCGGCCGAGGCCGCGGCGCCGGTGGGACGGTGCGACCATGACGACCGCCTCGGCGAGGTGCGTGTTGTCCTCGGTCGGGAGGTTGACGTCGAGGCGCCCGACGACGGTCGCGGGGTCGCCCTCGGCAGGCTCGCGCACGGGGGTGGTCACCTCGAGGTCGGCGGCCTCAGGGTCGGGTGCGCCGGCGGAGTCGTCGACGACGACGAAGCGCAGCCGCCGGCCGTAGGACCTGTTCCGCGCCCACGCCCAGTCGGCGAGGAGGCTCTCGGCGAGGTCGGGGTGACCCCAGGTGTCGATGGTCACCGCGCGCTCGACGGCGTTCGCCCCGCGCAGCGCCCACGCGTCCGGCGCGTCGAGCGACTCGGGGATCGGGGCCTGGAGGATGCGGATCCCGGCGGCGGTCTGCGTGCTCATGACGTCCAGGGTCACCCCGCACCCGGGGTGGGCGCCACGGCCTTTCTCCGACGGCGTCCGGGTGGTCGCGCGGCGCGCCGGGCGGTGGCGTCGCGGGGGGCGCGGCGCCGTCGACGGCGGACCGGCTCCCCTCGGGCTCCGAGCCGTGGCAGGGTAGGCCGGCAGCGGAGCGAGCAGGGAGGACGTCATGGCAGACGGCACGCGCACGGCCCTCGGGGTCGACGTCGGGGGCACGGGGATCAAGGGGGCCGTCGTCGACCTCGACAGCGGCGAGCTCCTCACCGACCGCCACCGGATCCCGACCCCGCAGCCCTCCACGCCCGAGGCGGTCGGCGCGACGATCGCCGAGATCGCCGCCTCCTTCGGGTTCTCGGGGCCGGTCGGCGTCGACTTCCCGGGCGTCGTCCTCGACGGCGTGGTCCAGACCGCCGCGAACGTGGACAAGACGTGGATCGGGACGGCGCTGCACGACGTCGTCGGCCACCTCCTGCCGGGCCCGTCGGTCTACCTCAACGACGCCGACGCCGCCGGGCTCGCCGAGGTGCGTTACGGCGCCGGGCGGGGCAAGAAGGGCACGATCCTCGTCGTCACGTTCGGCACCGGGATCGGCACCGCCCTCATCCACGACGGCCGCCTGGTCCCGAACGCGGAGCTCGGCCACATCGAGGTCGACGGCGAGGACGCCGAGTCCCGCGCCTCCGCCGCGGCGCGTGAGCGCGAGGGCCTCGGCTGGCAGGAGTGGGCCACCACCCGCGCCTCCCGCTACCTGCGCTCGCTCGAGGCGCTGCTCTGGCCCGAGCTCCTCATCCTCGGCGGCGGCATCTCGAAGAAGGCCGAGAAGTGGGTGCCGTTCCTCGACGTCCGCACGCCCATCGTCCTGGCCGAGCTGCGGAACAACGCCGGCATCGTCGGCGCTGCCCTCGCGGCGCACGAGGGCTTCCAGGCGTAGGCGCGGGCTCCCCGTCGGAGGAGGAGAACCAAGACGCGGCTGCGCTGATGGACCGCGTCCCGGTGGAGGGCGCGCGATCGCGGTCGCGATAGGGTCCGGGTCCATGAGGACGACTCCGCCGGAACCGCCGGCCGCCCCCTGGACTCCTCGTCCGTTCGACGACCTCGTCGCGGACCTGGCATCTGCCCTCGCGACCGGGAGCGGCCGTCCCGCCGTGCTGGCGGTCGACGGCCGGTCCGCGAGCGGCAAGACGACGCTGGCCACTCGGATCGCGGCCGCGATCCCGGGCGCCGCGGTCGTGCACACCGACGACGTCGCCTGGTGGGAGTCGTTCTTCGGCTGGGACGAGCTGCTCGCACGCGGCGTGCTGGAGCCTGCCCGCAGAGGCGAGCCGGTCGCCTTCCGGCCACCGGCCTGGGACGCGCGCGGCCGCGAGGGCGCCGTCGTCGTCCCGGAGGGCACGCGGCTCGTGGTCGTCGAAGGGGTGGGCGCGAGCCGGCTGTCTCTCGGGGACCTCGTCGACGTCGCCGTCTGGGTCCAGTCCGACGCGGTCGAGGCGCGGCGTCGCGGCATCGCCCGGGACGGCGGAGACGCCGAGGCGGAGTCCTTCTGGGACGAGTGGGACTCCGAGGAGGTCCCCTTCCTCGCGGCCGACCGTCCGTGGGAGCGCGCGGTTGCCGTCGTCTGCGGCACGCCCGATGTCGCCGGCGTCGTCCACGACCCGGCGACCGAGGTGCTCCTCGGTCGTGACCTGCGCCTGGATCGCTGATCCCCCGGCGCGGGCTCACCCCGTGCCGGCTCGACGCCGGGCGGCAGCCGGAGGGTGACGACGCCTCCGGCCCTGTCGCAGCCGAGGACGTCACCCGTGGGCCCGCGCGCGTCGTCACGCCGTCGCTCAGCCAGGCGCCTCGCGCCGCCGGATCGGGTGGTCTGGCCGAGGACGACGCCGTCGTGTCGGACGAACCGGATCCCGGTCTGCAGGGTCTGGAGGGTGGCGGTGCCGCGGTGGATCTGGTGGTGGTGGAACGAGCACAGCGTCAGCCCGTTCTGAAGGCTGGTGGGTCCGCCGTGGGTGTACCAGCGGATGTGGTGGACCTCGCACCAGGAGGCGCGCGTCGTGCAGCCGGGCCATTGGCAGTGTCCGTCCCGGGTCAGGATCGCTCGGCGCAGCTCCTTGGTGTACGTCCGCTGCGTCTGCCCCAGGTCCAACGGGACCCCGTCGGCGTCCAGGACCAGGCGGGTGACCTCGCAGTCGCACATCAGCCGCTCCAGCTCCGACGGCGGTACGACGGTGCCGTCGTCCAGCTCGGCCAACATCACCCGCGCGGCCGCGCCGCGGGCCGACTCTGCGACGCCGCCCGCCGAGTCCCCGCCGTCCCCGACCGGCTCGCCGCCGGCGCCCGCCGGGCCGGCGCCGGCGTCGTCGACGGTCCCGGCGTTCGCTCGGGCCTGCTTCCTGCGCTGGATGCCGGTCCAGGCCTCGACCGGGACCAGGAGGGTGAGGTGGGGTCGGATCTGGGCGCCGAGGCGGTCGTCGCCGATCTCCAGGACCCGCTCACCCAGGCGGGTCAGGGCGTCGGCGCGGCGCTGGTCGGGGGTGCGCTCGT
>JBDIAU010000190.1:0-4802 GCA_039812565.1 Beutenbergiaceae bacterium | reverse complement strand
CGACGGTGACGGCGGTCCCGGCGACCGTGGGCGAACCGACGGCGCGGTCCGTGCCCGCCGGGTCGCGGACCTGGACCACGGCACCGGTCGGGAGGATCGGGGCGCTGTACGTGAGCTCGACGGTCGCCGGCACGGCGGACAGCGTCGACCCCTCGGCGGGGGAGCTGGCCACGAGTCGGTCGTGCGCCGTCGCCGGGGAGGCGACGAGGGCGGCGAGCGTGCCGAGGAGCAGCACGAGCAGGGTCCGACGGCGGCGTCCGGCCGAGCGGGCGGGACGGGGCTCGTGCGGCATGGCCGGAGGCTACCGCCGCCCGGCCGGGCCGACCGAATCCCGTCGCGTTGCCGAACGTGTCGCCGCCCTGCGGGACCGGCTCGCCGCCCGGCTCGGCGCGCTGCTGCCCGGCCGGGTCCACCTCCACGGGCACCCGAGCAGGCGCTTGCCCAACACGCTCAACCTGCACATCGACGCCACGGTGGGGCACGAGCTGCTCGCCCGGACCCCCGACGTCGCCGCCTCCACCGGCTCGGCCTGCCACGCCGGCCTGCACGAGGCCTCCGCGGTGCAACGGGCGATCGGCCTCGACGTCGACTCCGCCCTGGCCACCCTGCGCCTGTCGCTCGGGCGCTGGAGCACCGCCGCCGACGTCGACGACGCCGCCGAGCTCCTCGCCCGCGCCGCCCGCTGAGGCCGCCTCCACCCCGGGCGACGTCAGCCGGCCAGGCTCCGCGCGCGCCTTGTGGCGGACGCCACGACCTGCTCGAGCGGGCCGCGCTCGAACCGCGTCCGCCACAGCAGCGCGAAGGCGAACAGCACCCCGACGTTGATCACGAACTCCGCGGTGCTGCCGACGAGCCACATGACCGGTGCGGCGAGCAGCGCGACGTGGAGGCAGTACACCGTGAGCGTCATGCTCCCGAAGGTCGCCAGGGGGGACACCAGCCGGGGGAGCAGGCGGGCGAGCATCAGGCAGGCGCCGACGATCGCCGTCGAGACGCCGATCGTGAAGAGGAGGTCGAACGGGGTCGCCGAGTTGGGGGCGAGCACGGCGAGCCACCAGGGCGACGTCGTCGGCACGGTCCCGCTGGCTCCCCAGACCAGCAGGTCGTCGACGGGGTCGACCAGCTGGGCCAGCCCGGCGTCGTCGGTCAGGACGGCCTGGAGGCCGCCGAGGTCCATGAGGAGCCGGGACACGGCACCGGTGAGGGCGGCGAGCGCGATGCCGCTCGCCACGAGGGCGAGCTGCACGCGCGGGGAGGACAGCGTGGACCGCCCGATCGCCAGGCCCACGCAGACGTACGCGAGGTAGGGGAGCGCGGGGTAGACCCCGGTGAGGAGGAGCTCGCCCGCCAGGTGCGCCGGTCTGCTCAGCAGGTCCGCGAAGGTGGGGTTGACCAGCCACGGCGACGGCATGCCGGCGCGCACCAGGTGGCTGAGCAGCGGGACGACGACGGCGAGGATCCCGGCGAGCGGGATGAGCCACCGCACCGGCAGGGCCAGGAGCGGGATCGCGAGCACGAAGAGGACCGCGAAGAACGGCAGGATGATGATCGCCCGCACGGCGTCGGGCGGCATGAGGTAGCCGAGCATCAGACCGACGGCACCGATGATCGCGGCACGGACGACGATCGTCACGGCCGCGACCCGCCACGCCCGCCCGCGCACCGCGGCGCGTCCCGCGGACAGCCCCATCGACACCCCCGAGATGAGGGCGAACAGCGCCGCGGCGTTCCACACGCTGAGCCGCCAGGGGACCGTCATCTGCCCGCTCTCCGTGGCGGGCGGCAGGACGTGCAGGACGATCATGGCGAGCACCGCCACCGCTCGGGCTACGTCGATGCCCGCGCTTCTGGCGCCCTTCGGGGCGGTGCGGGGGGCGTCGGCCTGCGGGGAGCTCCGGACCGGAGGACGCTGGGTGCCATGCTCGGCGGTCATGGCACGGACGGTCGTCCACGCGGCGGTGTGGTCACCACCGGCGGACGGCCGGTGCCGACCCCGCCGATCGGCGGGGGCCCGTCGGGGCGGGGGTACGCGGGATGATCCGCGTCGTCGTCGTCGACGACGAGGCCATCGTCCGCACCGGGCTGAGCCTCATCCTCGGCGCGAGCGAGGACGTCGAGGTGGTCGCCGCGTGCGACGGCGTCGACGCCGTCCAGCAGGTCCAGCGTCATCGGCCGGACGTGGTCCTGCTGGACCTCCGGATGCCGCGCGTGGACGGCCTGACCGTCCTTCGCCGGCTCGCCGCCTGGGACCGGCGGCCGGCCGTGGCGATGCTGACGACGTTCGACACCAGTGAGTACATCGCCGACGCGCTGGGCCTGGGTGCGGCCGGGTTCCTCCTCAAGGACACCGAGCCCGCGCAGCTCGTGCACGCTGTTCGGGTCCTGGCGGCCGGCGGGAAGATCCTCTCGCCCACGGTCACCGACGCCGTCATCGGGGGCTACCTCCGGGCCGGCGGCCATCCCGCCATCCCCGGGCTCGAGGACCTGACCCGCCGCGAGCGCGAAGTGCTCGAGCTCGTCGGGCTAGGTCTGTCCAACGCCCAGATCAGCCGCCGGCTCCGGCTGAGCCCGTCGACGGTCAAGGACTACGTGAGCGTCGTGCTGGCGAAGCTGGGGGTCGACAACCGCACCAAGGCCGCCGTCATCGCCCGCGACGCGGGCCTCGTCTGACGGCGTGACGACGGCGAGACGACGGTGACGACCGCACGCTTCCCCCCGGCGTTGATCGACGGCGCCCTCGTCGTCCTCGCTCTCCTGGACGCCGTGAGCTCCAACCCGAGCGGGTCCGTCGAGTCCGTGGTCGCGATCGTCGCGGCGCTGGGCCTGTCCGTGCGGCGCCGGTGGCCGTACCCGTCGTTCGCACTGGCCATGGGGGCCCTCTACATCGGCTACGTCGTCGTGGCACCGCTCGTCGCCCTGTACACCGTCGCGGCGCTGCGCCCCGGCAAGCGGGCGCTCGCCGTCTGCGCGGGCGTGGCGGCGCTCGGCTACTACCTGCCGTGGCCGCCGAGCCTCCTGCGTTGGCAGGGCCTCTCGAGCTGGACCTCGGAGGTCATCTACACGGCGGCGTTCGTGGGTGCCCCGGTCGCGCTGGGCCTGCTCGCCCGCACCCGGCGTGAGCTGGCCGACCGGCTGGCGGAGGTCCGCGCCGGCCGGGAGCGCGAGGAGCGCTACCTGGCCGAGAGCGTCCTCGCCACGGAGCGGGCCCGCCTCGCCCGGGAGATGCACGACGTCGTCGCCCACCAGGTCAGCCTCGTCGCCATCCAGGCGGGAGCGCTGACGGCGGCGGCCACGGACGACCTGTCCCGGCAGGCGGGGGAGTCCATCCGCCGGCTCAGCGTGCGCACCCTCGACGAGCTCCGACACATGGTCGGCGTGCTGCGCGGCTCCGGGGGCGAGCCGGTCCCGCTCACGCCGCAGCCCCGGCTCGCGGACCTCCCTCGACTGGTGCAGGAGAGCGGCCTGCAGGTCCGCCTCGACGTCGGCGAGCTCGACGGCGGCGCGCGCACCGAGGCCGCCGAGCGGGCGGCCTTCCGCATCGTTCAGCAGGCCCTCACGAACGTTCGGACCCATGCCACCGGCGCGGCGGTGACCGTGCGGATCGCACCCGAGACCACGGGGCTGGCGGTCTCGGTCCGCAACGGTCCGTCCGCCACGCCGGTCGACGCCGGCCTTCCCTCCGGCGGCCACGGCCTCGTCGGCCTGCGCGAACGGGCGGACCTGCTGGGCGGGTCCTTCGACGAGGGGACGACGCCCGGCGGCGGCTTCCTGATCACGGCGTTCCTCCCGTTCGGCTCACCTCCCACCCGCTGACCTCGACCCACGGACTCTGCTGGGATGTGGCCCGGTTCGGTGTGCGAGGGCGTGCACGGTGATCTCGTCCACCTTCGGGAGGTGCTGCTTGACGGCGGACTCGGCGGCCGTCGAGATCCGGTTGGCCTCGGCGAGGGTGACGTCGCCGAGAAGGATGACGGCATCGCCGTGCAGGCGGTGCCCGATCCAACGGAGCCGGACCCGTTCGACGGCCGTAACCCCCTCGACGTGCTTGAGGGCGTGCGCGACGCGGTCGAGGAGCTCGGGTTCGATGCCGTCCAGGAGGCGTCGGCCGACCGCGCGGACGGCGCCGGCGAGCATGACGACGATCGCCGCGGCGATGAGCAGCCCGACGATCGGGTCGGCCAGCGGGAACCCGAGCAGGACCCCGATGCCGCCTGCGACGACGGCCAGGGACGTAAGGCCGTCGGTGCGGGCGTGGACGCCGTCGGCGACCAGCGCGGCGGAGCCGATCCGCTGACCGACGCGGATGCGGTAGGTCGCGACGGCCTCGTTGCCGGCGAACCCGACGACGCCCGCGGCGATGACCCAGCCGATGTTCGTCATCGGGCGCGGGTCGAGGATCTTCTCCACGGCCTGCCACGCCGCGAGCGCCGCGGACAGGGCGATCATCAGCGCGATGAACAGGCCGGCGAGGTCCTCGCCTCGCTGGTAGCCGTAGGTGTAGCGGCGGGTCGGGGCCCGACGGGCCAGGACGAAGGCGACCCACAGCGGGACGGCGGTGAGGGCGTCGGCGACGTTGTGGATGGTGTCCGCCAGCAGGGCGACGGAACCGGAGGCGGCGACGATGACCGCCTGCACCGCTGCCGTGACGAGCAGGATGAGCAGGCTGGTCTTCAGCGTGCGCACACCGTCGGTGTGCGCTGTCATCGCGTCGTCGATCGACTCTGCGGCGTCGTGCGAGTGCGGCGCGAACACCTCACGGGCCAGGCCCCTGAGCCCGCCAGGATGCTCGTGCGGGTGCTCGT
>JBDIAU010000189.1:0-4807 GCA_039812565.1 Beutenbergiaceae bacterium | reverse complement strand
CGCCGTCGTCCCGGCGCCGCACCGCCGCGAACGTCCGGTGCGGCAACGCCATCGGCAGGCACAGCCCGCCGTTGTAGTCCACGTGCTCCCCGATGACGTTCACCCGCCCCGGCGCCGCCCACACCCCGTCCGGCTGGGCGTGCATCACCCCGCGGAACAGCGTCCCTACCCGGTCGGCCCCCTCGCCGTCGGTCCACGCCGGAAGCACAACGGTCACGTCTGGTGCTGCCTCTCTCCTGAGCGGTGCCCCTGCCGGGGCGGTACGGGACGACGACGCCGACGTGCGCGGCCCGGCGCGACCAGCCCTGTGCCGCGCCGGGCCGTCCCCGCAGGATCACCGGGGAGGTCAGAGGAACCGCCGTCCGCACCCCTGGCCCGTCCTACCACGCACGCTCACGGCCTGTGCTCGGCCACGAGCCCCGGCTGCACTTGTAACGCTACAAACGCGCACCACGAGAATCCCACGACGCCCCGTGACCGTCAAGGCCCCGGACGCGGGCGCCCGCGTGGCGCGCGTTACCCTGCCCCCATGCCCGGGACACCCCGCCGTCGGGAGCGCCCGACGTGAGCGGCGAGCGCCGCGACCCGACCCGCCCGGTGCGGATCGTCGACGTCGCCCGCGAGGCCGGGGTCTCGCCGATGACCGTCTCCAACGTGGTGAACGAGCGTCCCCTGGTCGCCGAGGAGACCCGCCGTCGCGTCCTCGCCGCGATCGAGCGGACCGGCTACCGGCCCCACCGCGCCGCCGTGAGCCTGCGGACGCGGCGCTCCCTCCAGCTCGGCCTGCACGTCCCCCGCCAGCACCTCAGCGCGGTCAACGCCTTCTCCGTCACGTTCATGGCCGCGGTCATCGAGTCCGCCGAGCGGCACGGGCGCCAGCTCGTCGTCCTCACGCACACCCTCGAGGGCGACGGCCTCGACCGGACCCTCACCACCACGGGCGTCGACGGCTTCGTGCTGTTCAACGTGGACCCCGTCGACCCCCGCCCGCGCGCGCTCGCCGACGCCGGGATCCCGTTCGCCGTCTTCGGGCGCACCGCGCCGGACCTGCCGCAGACCTGGGTGGACATCGACAACGCCGCCGCGATGGCCGACGTCGCCCGTCACCTCCTCGTCCGAGGTCACCGCCGTGTCGCCTACGTCGGCTTCGACGAGCCGGAGTACTGGAACGCGGAGCGGCTCCGCGGCGCCCGGGAGACCCTGGCCGCCGGCGGCGTGGACATCCCGCCGCAGTGGCTGCTCGCCGTCGACGCCGCGAGCGCTCCACGCGCCGTCGCCGACCAGCTCCTCGACGGCGACCGCCCCGACGCGATCATCTGCGCCAGCGACTCGCTCGCGCTCGTCGTCCTCGCGCAGGCCGCCCGCCTCGGCATCCGGGTCGGTGCGGACGTCGCCGTCACCGGCTTCGACGCGCTGCCCCTCCCGGTGGTCGTCGAACCGGTGCTGACGTCGGTCGAGATGCCGCTGACCGCCGCTGCGGACGCCTGCGTCCGCACCGTCATCGCGCTTGCCGAGGGCGAGCCCGGGCCGCGGGAGGGCGCGATCCTGCCCACCCGGCTGCGGCTCGGCGAGAGCGCGTGAGGGGCCCGCACGTGTCGAACGGCGCCACCCGCGCGGCGGGCCGGCCCGGACGGCTCGTGCTCGCCGTCGTCGTCCTCGCCGTCGAGGCCGTCGGGGCCTTCGGCTTGCTCCTCCTCATGGCGATGGTGATCAACGCGCTCGGCGGCGGGCTCGCACCCATCGGTGCGCTCGCCCTGGGAGCGGGCGCGCTCGCCGCCGCGGGCCTGACCGGGCTCCTCGCCCGGACGACCCGACGCGCTCTCGCCATCCGCGCCTGAGGTCGCGGCCTCCGTCCTACGATCGAGGGCGGCCCCGCGTCGCGCAGGAGGGTTCGTCCCGTGCTCGGTCTGCACCAGGAGTACCTCGTCGAGGAGCTCGACGACGCCGGGAACCCGGCGACCTACCGCCTCATCTGTCCGCCCACCTTCAACTTCGCGTACGACGTCGTCGACCGCCTCGGCGCGCAGACGCCCGACCGCCGCGCGCTCGAGTGGTGCAACGACGACGGCGAGCGGCGCACCCTGACGTTCGGCGAGGTCGCCGCGCTGAGCGACCAGGCGGCGTCGTTCTTCCGGTCCCTGGGCGTGCGTCGGGGCGACCGGGTGCTGCTCATCCTCAAGCGCCACTACCAGTTCTGGTACGCGATCCTGGGGCTGCACAAGATCGGCGCCGTCGCGGTGCCGGCGACCCACCAGCTCAAGCAGTACGACCTGGTCTTCCGCCTCCAGGAGGCCGGCATCTCCGCCGTCGTCTGCACCGCCGACGGCGACATCGCCGCGCAGGTGGAGGCCGCCGAGGCGGAGGTCGGCACGCACCTCGAGAAGATGATCGTGCGGGGCTCGCGCCCCGGCTGGCACGGCTTCGACGAGGGCGTCGCCGAGGCGCCGCCGTTCCACCGGCCCGCCCCCGACGAGCTGCCCGCCGTCGACGACCCGATGCTCCTCTACTTCACCTCGGGCACCACGGCGCAGCCGAAGATGGTCGTCCACGACCACTCGTACCCGATCGCCCACATCCCGACGGCCAAGTACTGGCACAAGGTGGACCCCGAGGGCCTGCACCTCACGCTCTCGGACACGGGCTGGGCCAAGTCCGTCTGGGGCAAGCTCTACGGCCAGTGGTTCCTCGAGGCCGCCGTCGACGTCTACGACTTCGACCGCTTCGACCCCGACCGGCTCCTGGAGCACCTCCAGGACGCCGGCGTCACGACGTTCTGCGCCGCGCCGACGGTGTACCGCTTCCTCGTCGCCCACGACCTGGCGCGCTACGACCTCTCGGCGCTCCGGCACTGCACGATCGCCGGCGAGGCGATGAACCCGGTGGTCTACGAGACGTTCCGGGAGAAGACCGGGCTCGACCTCAAGGAGGGTTACGGCCAGACCGAGACCACCCTCACGGTCGTCACCCCGTACTGGCAGCGGACCAAGGCCGGGTCGATGGGCACGCCGTCGCCCGCCTACGACGTCGTGCTCCTCACCGAGGACGGCCGCGAGGCGGCGCCCGGCGAACGCGGCGAGATCTGCCTGCGGACACCGGCGGGCCGGCGTCCGCTGGGGCTGTTCACGGGGTACTTCCTCGACCCGCAGGCGACCGCCGAGCGCTGGCACGACGGCTGCTACCACACCGGTGACCTCGCCGAGGCGGACGAGGACGGCTATCTCTGGTACGTCGGACGCACCGACGACATGATCAAGACGTCGGGCTACCGGGTCGGGCCGTTCGAGGTGGAGAGCGTCGTCATGCAGCACCCGGCCGTCCTCGAGTGCGCCGTCACCGGAGCTCCGGACCCGGTCCGCGGCACCGTCGTCAAGGCGACGGTCGTGCTGCGCGCCGGGCACGAGCCGAGCGACGCGCTGCGCCGCGAGCTCCAGACCTTCGTGAAGGAGCGCACCGCGCCGTACAAGTACCCGCGGATCGTGGAGTTCGTCGACGCGATGCCGAAGACCATCTCGGGCAAGATCCGGCGCGTCGAGATCCGGGAGCAGGGGTAGAACCGGCGCAGCGGCGCCCCCTCGTTGCGCAAGATTGCGGTGCCTCAGAGCATTTGCGGGAATCCGGCTCGTCGAATCGGCGCCGTCCGGGCTACCGTCGTCACCGAGCACGCAACGGCGCGTGCCCTGCATGGGGGCGAGAGGCACATGAAGACACTGGTTGACACTCCGCCGTGCAAGGAGTGCGGAGCCCCGGTGGCGATCCGCGAGATCCCGACGACGTCCGTCCGTCACCACCTGACCCGGTTCCTCGAGCGGCGGGTCTGCACCAACCCCGCCTGCCGCACGCGCGAGCTGCTGTTCCTGGCGCCGTAGGGGGGACGGCGCCGGTCGACCTAGCGCGCGAGCGCCAGGTACTCGTGGACGAGCCGGATGCACACGGACCCCTCCCCGACGGCGGACGCCACGCGCTTGACCGACCCGTGGCGCACGTCGCCGACGGCGAAGACGCCCGGCACGCTCGTCTCGAGAGGCAACGGCGCGCGTTCGAGCGGCCAGTCGACGACGTCGCCGCCCGTCAGGAGGTAGCCCCAGCGGTCCCGGGCGACGGCGCCGGCCAGCCAGTCGGTGAACGGCTCGGCGCCGATGAGGACGAACAGCGCCGACGCCGGCACCTGGGTCACCTCGCCGCGGGCGCGGTCGCGCAGGTGCAGGCTCTCGAGCCGCCCTCGCCCGCCGGCGCCGACGACCTCGACGCCGTACCGCAGCTCGACGTTCGGCGCGCTCTCGAGCTCCTGGATGAGGTAGTCGGACATGCTCGCCGCGAGCGACGGCGCCCGCACGAGCACCGACACCCGGTCGGCGTACCGCGCCAGGTGGAGGGCCGCCTGGCCCGCCGAGTTGCCCCCACCGACGACGAACGCGTGCCCGCCCACCACGGCCTCCCCCTCGACGGTGGCGGCGCCGACGTAGACGCCGGCCCCGACGAGGTCCTCGACGCCCGGCGCGTCGAGCCGCCGGTAGGAGACGCCGGTCGCGACGACCACGGCGCGCCCGCGGAGCTGCCGACCGCCGGCCAGGCCGACCACGTGGGTCCCGTCCTGCGACGTCAGTGACGTGGCCGAGTCCCCGTAGACGAAGCGGGTCCCGAAGTTCCAGGCCTGCTGGTAGCTCCGCGACGCCAACGCCGCCCCGCTGATCCCCCACGGGAAACCCGGGTAGTTCCGGATCAGCGAGCTCGTGCCCGCCTGGCCGCCGAACGCCTCCCGTTCCAGGACCGTGGTGCGCAGCCCTTCGGAGGCGCCGTACACCGCGCA
>JBDIAU010000188.1:0-4818 GCA_039812565.1 Beutenbergiaceae bacterium | reverse complement strand
GGGTCGGCGAGGCGGGCCTTGAGCAGCGTGAGGGCCTCCGCGAACCGGCCCGTCGCGCGGTAGTCCTCGCCGAACGCGACGAAGGCGGGCCGCAGCTCGGCGGGTCCGCGCTCGCCGAGCGCGATGAGCGCCTCGGGCAGCGACAGCCCGGCTCGGATCCCGGAGACGAGGTCGTCGACCACCTCCGGCCAGACGGCACGCAGCTCGGCACGGCGCCGCCGCGCCCGGGACTTCACGACGACGTACGGCGCGGCAGCGGCCATCACCGCGAAGCAGGCGCCGATCACCGGGGAGGTCGTGACCGCGACGACGGCGACGAACCCGAGCAGGCCGGCGAGCAGGCACGTCGTGACGAGGGCACCGGGAGAGACCGACGGCGCCCCGGCCTGGACCAGGAGGTCCTGCGTGCGCTCCCGCCACCCCGGTGGGCGCGGGCCGGCCGGTTCGACCTCCCACCACGCCGACCACAGGCACAGCAGCCCCGCTCCCAGGAGGAGCCCGACGACGACGGCCACCTCACGCCGCCGTCGGCACGAGGAGAGCGGCGAGGTCGTACCCCGCCCGCTCGAAGCGGTCGGGGTGCGGCGGGAAGCCGGAGGCCCGGGTGAGGACGCCGCCGACCCGGCTGAAGAGCGTCGCCGTCTCGACGACGCCGCCCTCGACCCGTCCGGTGACCGCCAGGACCTCGCGCACGGAGCGCCGGCCGGAGCGGTCGAGCTCGAGGTGGACGACGACGTCGAGCGCGGACGCGACCGTCGGCACCACGAAGTGCGCGGTGACGTTCTCGCCGGCCAGCAGCGGCAACGTGCACATCTTGGTCACGGCCTCGCGCCCGGAGTTGGCGTGGACGGTGCACATCCCGGGGATTCCGGCGTTCAGGGCGACCAGCATGTCGAACGCCTCGGCCTCGCGGACCTCGCCGATGACGATGCGGTCCGGCCGCATCCGCAGCGCTTCCTTGACGAGGCGACGCAGCGGGACCTCCCCGCGTCCCTCGAGGTTCGGCTGGCGGCACTGCAGCCCGACGGTGTCGCGGACCGCGAGACGCAGCTCGAAGACCTCCTCGCAGGTGATCACGCGCTCGCTCGCCGGGATGGAGCCGGCCAGGGCGTTCACCAGCGTGGTCTTGCCTGCCTGGGTGGCACCCGAGACCAGGACGTTGAGGCCCGTCACGACGGCGGCGTCGAGGAAGGCGGCGACCTGCGGCGTCATCGAGCCGAGCGCCACCAGGTCGCTCAGCCGGCTGGCGCGCACGACGTACTTGCGGATGTTGACGGCCCAGCTGTCGCGCGTGATGTCGGGGATGACGACGTGCACGCGCTCCCCGCCCGGCAGGGACGCGTCGACGAACGGCATCGACAGGTCGAGGCGTCGCCCAGAGGAGCGCAGCATCCGTTCGACCAGGTCGCGGACCCGGGCGTGGTCGAGGATCGTCGTCGTCAGCTCGGGGCGGCCGGAGCGGGCGACGAAGACCTTCCCCGGTTCGTTGATCCAGATCTCTTCGATGGTGGGGTCGTCGAGATAGCGCTGGAGGGGACCGAGGCCGGCGACGGCGTCGAGCACGTCCCGGGAGGCGAGCTCGGCGTCGGGCAAGGGGTCGACGAGGCCGAGCAGCGAGCGCTCCTCGTAGTCCGCGAGCGCTGCGGCGACGAGCTCCCGGACGCCGTCGAGGTCGCGCGCCGGGTCCAGGCCCCGGCGGCGGATGAGCTCGCGGACCTCGCTCTCGACGAGCGCGACACCGTGGTCCATCCTCACCTCCCGCCGTCGATCGGGTTGCCGAAGGCGAAGGGTAGACACGTGCGGTCGGGCTTGTTTTCAGCCTGTGGATGACGGGGCCGCCGGACAGCTGGGCGATGCGGGGAGCACATTGCTGTCATTTCGCTGCCACGTGCCGAGACGCCTCTCTTGACCCCCGCTCCGCAATTCTCCGACTGCGGAATGCACCGACCGTGCACGTGGACCGCGGCGGACCACGCGTCATCCACAGGTAGGCACATCCGGTTCCGCCGTGGTCGGGGCGGCCTTGTACGGTCCGTGCCATGAGATGCACGACGCCGCCTCCCGGCACTGCGAGGGCCCGGTCTCGTCGTCGAGGGCTCGGCGCCGTCGCGGTGGGGGCGGTGGTCGCCGCGGTCCTCGGCGCCTGCTCCGGCGAGGGCGGCGAGGGCGCGCCGTCCCCGACCGCCACGACGACGGCGAGCGCCACCGTGACGCCGAGCCCGACGCCGACTCCGGCACCGTCCCGACCAGCGGCGATGGCGCGCGGTGACGTCGAGGGCGCCGAGGCGGCGGCCCGGTACTTCCTGTCGCTCTACCCCTACGCGTACAGCACCGGCGACCTCGAGGAGTGGATCGCCCTCAGCGACCCGGAGTGCGTGTTCTGCGCGAGCGTGGTGGACGACGTCAGGGAGCTCCACGACGACGGTGGCTATGAGACGGGCGGCGCGATCGTCTTCGAAGGCGGGACAGGCAGCGATCCCATCGCCGGCAACGCATACTTCGGCGTCGACCTCGTCGTCAATCAGGATGGATCCACGAGGTTCGACGAGAACGGCAGGGTTGTCAGTCAGAGTGACGGCGGTCGATTCGTGATGAGCCTTGCCCTCACACCCGCTAACGGACAGTGGCTCGTCCGCGGTGTGAGTTACGAGGAGTCAACGCAGTGAGGTCCGCCGCCCGTCGAACCTCCCTACTTCTCGTCGCGGTCACCGTGACGCTGGTCATCGCCCAGCCCGCTCTCGCCGCGGACATCGACGGTCGAGCCGCGGACGACGTCATCACGATCCGGGGAACAGCGAGCACTTCGGGTGAGGGCGTGCTCGTGAGCGGTACTAACTCGTCCGCATCCACCCTGATCCGGAACTGCGTCCCGATCGACGGGTCCGACCAGCTGCGCTGCTACACCGCCGACACCGCCGCTCCGGACACCGCGGGGATCGCGGCGGTCACGGTGGACCCCGCCGCCGGGCGGCCGTCCGCGGCGGCGATCGCCGCCGTCGTCGCCACCGAGCTGCGCCGCCTCCCGCTCCGCTCGGGCGGCATCACCCTCCAGCCCGGCACGGGCACGACGCTCGTCAACGTCGAGACGATCGCCTTCACGGACCCGACGCCTCAGACCTTCGACATCACCGTCCTCGGCGTGCCGGTCACCGTGGTTGCCCGGGCCACCGCGTTCTCGTGGTCGTTCGAGGACGGCGCCGACCCCCTGGTCACCACCGACCCGGGCGCGCCGTGGCCCGAGCACACCGTGAGCCACGTCTACCGGACTACCGGCGCCCGCTCGATCACCCTGACCACGGAGTGGACGGGCACGTTCCGCGTCGCCGGGTCGGACACCTGGCAACCGATCGACGGCACCGCGGTCACGGTCGAGACCGCACCGCCGATCGAGGTCCAGGAGGCGACGAACCGCTTGGTTGCCGCGCCTTAGCCGGACGGCTAACCCTGCGCGGCCGTCCGCTCCATCCGGGCCGCGACCCGATTCGCGACCACGCTGACCAGCGGGATCAGGAGCAGCACGAGCAGCCCGGCCACGGCTGAGGCGATCGCCACGACGGCCGCGAGGGCGAACACTGCGACCGCCCCGAGCGCGCGGTAGGCCACCGCGAGGACCGTCGAGCGCGAGGCGCGGTCGTGCAGCAGGCCGGGGTGGGCCACCACGTAGATCGCCTGGGCGGCGGCGACGCTCGCGCCGACGGCGAGCGTCCCCAGGTAGAAGACGGTCGTCGACGTCTGGGGCCCGTCGATCGGGAGCATCGCCGTCGGGAACGGGATGAAGACGATCACCAGGAGCCAGGGGAGGGTGAGGAAGACCAGGGTGTCGTCGTAGTCGCCGAGGTTCTCGAACAGTCGACGGTTCCCGCGCCAGAACGCCGCGATCGCGAAGAACGAGACCAGGAAGGCGATCAGCTCGCCGAGGTGGTCGTACAGCAGCGGACCGAGTCGGGTCTCCGCGAACTCGGGTGCGACCTCGAGCAGCGGCAGGACCAGGAAGGTCAGCGCGATCGCGACCGTCGCGTCGGCGAGGCCGGCCACGCGGCGCAGCGTCTCCGCCCGGTGCGGGTGAGGCGCGGCCGGAGCCGGCTGCGGCGCGGGGACGGGTTCGGGCGAGGTGGCGGGAGTCGGACGGTCGCTCACTCGCCCATCCTCTCCCACGCCCCCACGCTCCGAACCCGCAGCGACCGCGCCCACCCCACCCGCCGAGTTCGCAGCTCCCCACCCGGCCGAGTTCGCACCAGCGGCCCCAGATCGCACCCTGGGAGGTGCGATCTCGGCCCTGAGGTGCGAACTCGGGCGGGGTCGGAGAACCGGGGGCGCGGGGTGGGCCGCCGGACCGTGGCCGGCCAAGGCCCCGGGAGCACCCACCCCCCAACCACCACCACCCGGCCGAGTTCGCACCTGCGGCCCGAGATCGCACCCTGGGAGGTGCGATCTCGGCCCTGAGGTGCGAACTCGGCGAGGGGGTGAGCGCCACGGGGCCGTTACACACCCGTGCGACGATGCCGACGTGGCCGCACCTGCCCTCGAGGAGCCCGACCTCGCCGACGCGGTGATCATCGGCGCCGGCGCCGCCGGCCTCTCGCTCGCCTGCCACCTCGTCGCCGCGGGCTGGGGCTACCGCCGCGTCCTCCTCGTCGACGACGGCACCGTCGACCCCGAGCACCGCGCCTGGGCGTACTGGTCCCGTGGCGACCTCCTCCTCGACGCCGACGCCGGCCCGCCCGCCGAGCGCCTGCGCGTCCGCGGCCCGCACCTCGACCGGGTGCTCGACCTCGCCCCCGCCGGCCTCGGCTACCGGACGATCACCGGCCCCGCGCT
>JBDIAU010000187.1:0-4838 GCA_039812565.1 Beutenbergiaceae bacterium | reverse complement strand
GCGGGTCAGGGCTCCCGGCGGGTCAGGGCTCCATCGACGCGATGAGCCGTTCCACGCGCTCGTCCACGGACCGGAAGGGGTCCTTGCACAGGACCGTGCGCTGGGCCTGGTCGTTGAGCTTGAGGTGCACCCAGTCGACCGTGTAGTCGCGGCGGTGCTCCTGCGCGGCACGGACGAAGTCGCCCCGCAGCTTGGCCCGGGTGGTCTGCGGAGGGACCGCCGTCGCCTCGAAGATCTCGGCGTCGGTCGTGACCCGGGCGACGAGCCCCCGCTCCGACATCTTGGTGAACAGCCCGTCGGTGCGGGAGATGTCGTGGTACGCCAGGTCGAGCCGGGCGACCCGCGGGTCCGAGAGGTGCATGCGGTGCGCCGAGCGGTAGCGCTCGATGACCGACTCCTTGATCGCCCAGTCGAGCTCGGTGTCGACGAGCGAGTGGTCGCCCGTGCGCACCGCGCGCAGGCCGCGCTCCCACAGGTCGAGCACGTGGTCGATCACCGGCGTCCGTGCCACGTTCTGGTCGACGAAGGTGAGGGCCCGCGCCAGGAACTCCTCCTGGATGTCGACGGCGGACATCCGCGCCCCGTTGGCCAGCGTCACCAGGTGGGTCCCCGTGAGGTCCCGGCTGATCTCCCGGATCGCCCGCATCGGGTTCTCGAGGCCGAAGTCGCGCACGCCCTGCCCCGCCTCGATCATCCGCAGGAGCAGGTCCGTCGCGCCGACCTTGAGCAGGGTGGTCGTCTCGGACATGGACGAGTCGCCGACGATGACGTGGAGGCGGCGGTAGGCGTCGGCGTCGGCGTGGGGCTCGTCGCGAGTGTTGATGATCGGCCGGGACCGCGTGGTCGCGGAGGAGACCGACTCCCAGATGTGGTCGGAGCGCTGCGCGAAGCAGTAGACCGGACCCCGCGGCGTGGTGAGGATCGCACCGGCCCCGGTGAGGATCTGGCGGGTGATGAGGAACGGCACGAGCACGTCCGCCACCCGCGAGAAGTCGCCCTGCCGGCGGATGAGGTAGTTCTCGTGGCAGCCGTAGGAGTTGCCCGCGGAGTCGAGGTTGTTCTTGAACAGGTGGATCCGTCCGGCCATGCCCTCGTTCTCGAGGCGCTGCTGCGCGTCGACGACGAGGCCCTCCAGCACCCGCTCCCCCGCCTTGTCGTGCACCACGAGCTGGCGGATGTCGTCGCACTCGGCGGTCGCGTACTCGGGGTGGGAGCCGACGTCGAGGTAGAGGCGCGAGCCGTTGCGCAGGAAGACGTTGGAGGACCGCCCCCACGCCACGACCTTGCGGAACAGGTAGCGGGCCACCTCGTCGGCGCTCAGGGACCGCCCCTCGGGGGCGGCGCACGTCACGCCGAACTCGGTCTCCAGGCCGAAGATGCGCCGGTCCACGTCAGCCCCGCGCGGCCAGCAGCTCGTCGAGCACGGCGCCCGTGAGGCGCCGGAACGCCCGCCGCGGCCGCGTCCGGTCGAGCACCGCCACCTCGAGCTGGCCGGAGCGCAGCACCCGGTCCGCCCCGCCGTCGGGCCCGGCGGAGCCGAGCGCCCGGACGGCGAGCCCGATCGCCGCCGGCAGGCTCATGCCCTCGGACCAGCCGCCGGCGACCACGGCCTGCAGACGCTCGGCCTCCCCGCCCATCACGACGTAGCCGCGCACCTCGGCGACGGCGCCGTCGTAGCTCAGGCGGTACAGCTCGTCACCCGCCGGGTCGGAGTCGACCTCGGCGACGACGACCTCGACCTCCAGCGGCTTGGCCTCGGTGGTGAACACCGAGCCCATGGTCTGCGCGTAGGCGTTCGCGAGGCCGCGGGCGCTGACGTCGGCGCGGTCGTAGGAGTAGCCGCGCAGGTCGGCATACCGGACGCCGGCGACCCGCAGGGACTCGAACTCGTTGTACTTGCCCACCGCCGCGAACGCGATCCGGTCGTAGATCTCGCCGACCTTGTGCAAGGCCCGCGACGGGTTCTCGGTGGCGAACAGGATCCCGTCGTCGTACCCGACGACGACGACCGACCGGCCGCGGGCGATGCCCTTGCGCGCGTAGTCCGCCCGGTCCTTCATGATCTGCTCGGGCGAGACGTAGAACGGGAAGGTCATCGATCGCCCCCTGCGGCGGCGCGCCGGGCGTCGAGGCGCGCGACGACGTCGGCGAGGCGGTCGGCGGGCACCTCCGCGTACCCGTGCGCGGTGACGGTGGCCACGGTCGGCCAGATCTTGCGGGTCACGTCGGGGCCGGCGGTCCCGGCGTCGTCGTCCGCGGCGTCGGCGAGGGCCTCGACGGCCACCTCGACCGCCTCGTCCTCGCTCAGGCCCGGCCGCCAGCGCTTCTTCAGCGAGCCGCGGGCGAAGACGGCGCCCGAGCCGACGGCGTGGTGCTCCCGCTCCTCGTACCGGCCGCCGGTGACGTCGTAGGAGAAGATCCGGCCGTCGCCCCGGGCGAGGTCGTAGCCGGCGAACAGCGGGACGACGGCGAGGCCGCGCAGCGCCATCGGCAGCGCGCCGCGCACGATCGTGCCGAGCCGGTTCGCCTTGCCCTCCAGGCTCAGCAGAGTGCCCTCGATCTTCTCGTAGTGCTCGAGCTCGAGCTGGAAGAGGCGGACGAGCTCGATCGCGAGCCCCGCCGTCCCGGCGATCGCGACGGCGGAGAAGTCGTCGGCGGGGTAGACCTTGCGCATCTCGCGGTGCGCGATGAAGGTGCCCATCGTCGCCCGGCGGTCGCCCGCCATGACGACGCCGCCCGGGAAGGTCAGGGCGAGGACGGTCGTGGCGTGCGGCACCTCCGGCTCGCCGCCGGGCGCGCGGTCCGCGCCGCGCGCGGCCCCGGGCAGGAGCTCGGGGGCGGCGCCGGCGAGGAAGTCGACGAAGGACGAGGAGCCGAGGGCGGTGAAGGCCGCCGGGAGGCGGCCGCCGTCGTCGGGCGTCACTGGCCGCCCTTCTGCACGAAGCCCCGCACGAAGCTCTCCGCGTTGGTCTCGAGGACCTCGTCGATCTCGTCGAGGAGCGCGTCGACGGCGTCGTCGCGCGCGGTCGCCGGGCGGGCGGGCAGCGGGACAGGGGTGTCGGGCTCGTCGTCGCGCGGGATGTCGCGGCGCTGTTCCTGGCCGGCCATCGGGGTCCCCGTTCTCGTGGGCGGGTCGGTGGTGTGTCCTGATCCTAGGCCGGGCTCGTCGCCCCGGCGTGGAGCGCCCGGCGCCGGCGCCTCAGCGCCCGGCGACGAGAGCGGCGACGAGCGCCGCGGCGTCGGGGCTGCGGTCGAGCAGGGCGCCGACGTGCTCCCGGGTGCCACGGTGCGGCTCGGTCATCGGCACCCGCCGCAGCATCGGCTCCGACGCGATGTCGAAGATCACGCAGTCCCAGTTCGCGGCCGCGACCTCCGGCCCGTAGCGCCGCACGCTCTCGCCGCGGAAGTAGGCCCGGGTGTCGGGGGGCGGCGCGTGGACCGCGGCGTCGACGTCGGCCTGCGGGACGAGGCGCTCGACGGCGCCCGCCGCCGCGAGGCGGGCGAACACGCCCCGCTCGGGGCGCAGGTCCGACCACTGCAGGTCGATGGCGGCGAGCCGGGCGTGGTCCCAGCCGAGGTGGTCCCGGGCCCGCATGGCCTCGAGCACGCGCAGCTTGGCGACCCACTCGACCTCGGCGGCGCAGGACATCGGGTCGTCGCCGAGACGTCCGAGCACGGACGACCACCGGGCCAGGACGTCCGCCGTCTGCGGGTCCTGCTCGCCGGCCCGCTCGACGGCGTCGCTCAGGACCTCGAGATACGTCCGCTGGATCTCCAGGGCCGTCATCGTGCGGCCGTCGGCGAGGGTGAGGCGGTGGCGCAGGTCGAGGTCGCGGCTGACGGCCCGGACCTCGCTCACCGGGTCGGCCAGGGCGAGGGCGTCGAGCTCGAGGGGCACCTCGCCGCGCTCGAGGAGCCACAGGACCAGCGCGAGGGTGCCCACCTTGAGGTAGGTGGAGACCTCGAGGAGGTTCGCGTCCCCGACGATGACGTGGAGGCGGCGGTACCGGGCGGCGTCGGCGTGCGGCTCGTCGCGGGTGTTGATGATGGGCCGGCGCAGCGTGGTCTCGAGGCCGACCTCGGCCTCCACGTAGTCGGCGCGCTGGGAGATCTGGAAGCCGCCGTCCTGGCCCGTCGGCCCGATCCCCACCCGGCCGGCGCCGCAGATGACCGGACGGGTGACGAGGAGCGGCGTCAGGTAGCGGATCACCTCGCCGAACGGCACCGACCGGGCCATCAGGTAGTTCTCGTGCGTGCCGTAGCTCGCGCCCTTGCCGTCCACGTTGTTCTTGTAGAGGGCGACGTCGGGCAGGTGCGGCGAGCCGGCCAGCGCCCGGGAGGCCAGGAGCATGACCTGCTCCCCGGCGCGGTCCCAGCGCACGGCGTCGAGCGGGGACGTGACCTCCGGGCTCGAGTACTCGGGGTGGGCGTGGTCGACGTACAGGCGCGCGCCGTTGGTGAGGATGACGTTCGCGGCACCGACGTCCTCGCGCTCGCCCGGGCGACGGCGCATCGTGATCGCGTCCGGGGGCGCGAGCTCCGGCGCGGGGGCGTCGGTGAGCATGCTCGGGTGGGCCGAGGCGCGGTCGAGGCGGAAGCCCCGCGCGTCGCACAGCGGGTCCTCGTCCTGGTAGTCCCACCGCGGCCGGCGGGCGCTCGCGGCGGACTCCGCGTAGGCGGCGACGACGTGCGTCGACAGGGCGATCGCGTTCGCCCGCGGGTTGCCGGGCTCGAGGATGCCGTACTCGGTCTCGATCCCCATGATCCGCCTGACGCTCACGCGGGCAAGCCTAAGCGGAGCCGCTGGTCGGGCCGTGCCGGGGGCGCCCGCCGTCCAC
>JBDIAU010000186.1:0-4845 GCA_039812565.1 Beutenbergiaceae bacterium | reverse complement strand
CCTCCCCGGCGGATCGCGAACATCCGGGCGGATCGCGAACATCTGATGTTCGCGATCCGCCGCGATGTTCGCGATCCGCGGGGTGGGGTCAGCCGACCAGGACGCGGTAGCCCCACGCGGGCAGGTCGAACGCGGTCGCGCCCGCGACCTCGACGTGCTGACCGGTGGTGAAGTCCGTGTAGGAGCCGTGGTGGGGGCCGACGCCGAACGTCGCGGTCACCGGCTCCGGGGAGAAGTTGAGCACCGCGAAGACCGCGTCCTGCTCGTTGCGCCGCACGAAGCTCAGGATCCTGGCCTTGTCGGAGTTCGGCACCCGGACCATCCGGGCACCCCAGGGCGCGTTCCACAGCGCCGTGCTCGCGTGCTTGAGCGCGAACAGCCGGCGGTAGAGGTCACCGAACGGGTGGTCGCGCCAGACGATCGGGTCCCGCTCGAAGAACTCCAGACGCTTGTCGTAGCCCGCCTCCTGACCGTTGTGGATCAGCGGCATGCCCTCGCTGACGACGCTGAGCACCATGGCGGCCTCGAGGCCGTCGCCGAACTGCTCGAACTCGGTGCCCTCCCACGCGTTCTTGTCGTGGTTGCTCACGAAGAGCATCCGCATGGCCTCCCGGGGCCAGTGCTTGTCGTTCCACGCGTAGTAGACCTCGAGCGCGGTGCAGTCGAGCGTGCCGTGGCAGATCCGGTGGACCACGTCGTTCCAGTGCCAGGAGTACGTCATGTCGAACGCGCCCGCATGGAGGTCCTTGGACTCCCACTCGGCGAGCAGGAAGACCGGCTTGATCTCCTCGAGCTCGGCGCGGGCGTTCTCCCAGAAGTCGGTGGGCACGAAGCCGGCGACGTCGCACCGGAACCCGTCGACGTCCGTCTCGCGCACCCAGTAGGCCAGGGCGTTCGTCATGTACGCCCGCAGCGCCGGGTCCGTGTAGTCGAGGTCGATGATGTCGTCCCAGTCCCACCACGGCGTGGGGCAGAAGTCGCCCTTCCAGTCCCGCAGGTACCACTCCGGGTGCTCCTCGACCAGGTGGTTGTCCCACGCCGTGTGGTTCGCCACCCAGTCGAGGATGACGCGCATGCCGCGCTCGTGCGCCGCGTCGACGAGGGCCCGCAGGTCCTCGAGCGTGCCGAGCTCGGGGTTGACGGCGAGGTAGTCCTTCACGGCGTACGGGCTGCCGAGCCGTCCCTTGCGGTTGACCTCCCCGATGGGATGGATCGGCATGAGCCAGAGGATGTCGACGCCGAGGTCGCGCAGCCGGTCGAGCTGGTCCGTCGCCGCGCGCAGCGTGCCCTCGGGGGTGAACTGCCGCGTGTTCACCTGGTAGATCGTCGCGGCCTTGGTCCACTCGGGGTGCGTGAGGCGGACGAACGGGACGGGCGCGTAGCGGCTGTCGGTCACGACGCCTCCTCGGGTCTGGTCGCTCGGGCAGCTCGGGCGCCGTCGTCGGGCCGGGCCCGCCGGCGCCCGTCCAGCCTAACGTCGCCCCACCGCCCGACCCGCCGACCGCCCGACCGGGTCAGGCCCGGAGCTCCCGCTCCCACAGGGCCTCGACGACGCGCGCCACCGCCGCCGCCAGGTAGCGCCGGAACGTGCTCGACGGGAGGTCGAGCGCCTCCGCCGCGCGCTCGAGCGTGGGCGCGGGGGCGAGGTAGGCGCGGTGGAGCACCCGGTAGAGGCGCTCGTCCGCGGGGCTCTGCCGCAGCGTGGCGGCCGCCTCGCGCAGGACGCGCTGCAGGACGGCCACGCGCTCGGCGCGCGGTGCGTCCGGCCCGCTCGCCTCGGCGACGACGCGGCTGCCGAGCAGGGGGTTCGTCGCCAGCCGGGCAGGCCGGGTGAGACCGCGCAGGCCGTCCTTGACGGCCGCGGCGAAGTCCTCGCGCCCGAGCACCGCCGCCTCGCTCGTGGCCGGCTCGGCTGCCGGTCCCGGACCACCGAGCTCCCGCCGCGCCAGCGCTCCGAGCCACGCGGCGGGCGGCACCGCCCGCCAGTCGTGCGCGTAGACGGCGTACGGGCGCTCTCCGACGGCGAAGCCCGCCTCAGGCAGGCGCCGGTGGTCGGCGTAGCGCAGGAAGTCGGCCCACTCGTCCGGGTCGGCGCACGGGAGCAGGCTCACCGCGAGGCCGGGGGCCGTGAGGAACGTCCGGGCCAGCTGCGCCGCCAGCAGCGCCTGCGCCGGCGAGGCGCTCTGGTACGACTCCGCGGACATCCAGAACCGGAAGAGCACCGCGTGCTCGCCCTCCCGCAGCGGCGGGAGCGCGGCCAGGCCGCGCTCAGCGGCGACGACGGCGGGATCGTCGGGCGTCGCCGCCGTCGGGTCCTGGTCGGGCAGCCGGAGCGCGCACAAGAAGCCTGCGACGCGCTCCCCCGCCTCGCGAACCACCACCCAGGCGTGCGGACGGTCGGCGAGCAGGTGGCGCGCGATCTCGGCCGACCGGTCGCCCTCGTGCCGGCCGACGACGGCGACGACCGCCTCGGCGTCGCCGTCGCGCAGCGGCGTCAGGGTCGACGGCTCCTCGCCGCCCGGCAGCCGCATCGCCTGCCGCAGGTCGTCGTGCAGGGCCATGAGGTCGAGCAGCGCCTGCGCCGGGTCGCCGTCGCCGGCGTCGAGGCGGGCGAGAAGCGCCACCCGGGCCCGCTCGCGCAGCGCCCGCACCCGGGCGGGGTCGCGCCAGCGCAGGTCCGCGGCGACGGCGTCGCGCACGAGGTCGTGCAGCGTCAGGCCGGTCCGGGTCGCCTCGACGAACGGCAGGCCCCGCAGCCAGGCGAAGAGGTCGGCGGCGTCCTCGGCGTCGACGAGCGCGCCGAGGAGCGGCTCGTCGAGGACGCGGACCTGCGCAGCGGCCTCGAGCGCGGCGCGGTGCGCGGGCGTGGGTACGGCGACGAGCAGACGGTCGAGCAGGTCGCGCACGACGTCGGGCGACGGGCCGGGGGCCGCCGACCCGCCTGCCCGCAGCACCTCGGCGAGGAGGGCGAGCGCGAGCGGGTGGCCATGGGTGATCGCGTAGACCTCGGGCGCCGCGGCGGGGTCGAGCCGCCGGGCCGCGAGGAAGTCCCGGCACTCCGCCGCGGTGAAGGCGTCGAGGCGCACCACGCGCAGCACCTCGGACCAGCCCGGGTCCGTGCGCCAGCGGGTCGCCGGCGGGTGCTGCCCTGCGACGACCACGCGGACCTCCGCCGGCAGGGCGGGCAGCACGTGGTCGCCGAGGAGCGCATCGGCGTCGGGGATCGCCTCCAGCGTGTCGAGGAGGAGCAGGGCAGGCCCGGGCGGGAGCTCGTGCAGCGGTGCGAGCGCCGTCGTCAGGGCGTCCGGCAGGGGCGGGAGGTCACGCCCGTCGACGACGAGGGCGGGCACGCCGGCCGCCACGGCACGGTCAGCCAGGTGGCGCAGGAGGGTCGACTTGCCGATGCCCGCCGGTCCGTGCACGGCGAGGACGGCGACGTCGGGCTCGGCGTCGGCCAGCCAGGCGTCGACGAACGCGAGCTCGGCGGCGCGCCCGACGAAGGCTCTGCGACGCGCCGCGGCCACGCGCTCCCCCACCGTCCCGACCATCACCGCCCCCGTCGCCGTCCGTTCGGCCGTCCGACCGTCCGCCGGCCCGGACAGCCGGTCCGGTCCGGCAGGTCATGGTGGTGGCGGCGTCGGGCGCCTGCAAGGCCTGTCCACGACGGCGGCCCCGTCCCGCACGCGCCGCAGGCCCCGGCGTGTGCCGGGGCCTGCGGGCAGCGTCCGGCCGGGCGCTCAGAGCTCGGCGTCGGTGCGGATCTGGATGGTCGCGGTGGTGGTCCGGGTGCCCGTGTTGTACGCGCAGACGGCGTAGACGCCGGCGCCCGGGAAGGTTCCGTAGGCGGAGCGCAGCTCGCCGTTCCACGACGTCGCCCGACCGGGCGCGGCGAGAACCACCTGGCCGTTGCGCAGGATCTTGAAGCGGGCGCCGTCGGCCGTCGCCCCGCCCAGCCCACGGACCTGGTAGGCGGCGTACTGCGTGACGCAGGCGGACTGGCCCGGGGCCAGCGTGACCGTGGTCGCCTGGGCGGCCTGCGCGGAGCCGGCGAGGCCGACGACGGCCGCGACCCCGAGGGCCGAGCCGGCGAGCGCGACCCGGCGCAGGCGGCCGAGCGGGCGGGTGGGGGTGGCGGTCGCGGTGGCGGTGGCGGTGGCGATGCGGGACATGGCGTGCTCCTTTGTCGAAGGTGGGGGCCGGTGCGGCGTCCGGCGTGCGAGGACCGTAGGGATGGGGTCCGCTCACGCCCCAGGCCAGAGCACGCTCAGCGGGCGCCCAGATGCCGCCGTCGCGCTCAGGCTCCCGTTGGCGGCGACGCCCCGTCACGCCGCCACCGCGCCGCCAGGGTGCGCGCACCTCTCAACGACCCGACGTCGCCGCCGATGTCAGGGGCGTGGCGCCGCCCGATGACAGCTCGGGCAGAGCTCGAGGGCGGCGCCTCGTCCCGCCCGGCACCCGCGACGCGCCCGGGCCCGACGCGCCGTCGACGCGCGCTCCTGATCTTGCACAAGACCCGCTGAGAATGCCACGCTCTTTTCGTGGAATCGATGAGAGGTCTGACAGTGAATTCTTCGCGAACGATTGTCGACGCATCTGAACAGCACCCGGCCGGAGCATTTCCGACGGGTGACGGCACGGGGCGGCGCGCCGGACGGCAGGCCTCGAGGCCGCAGCCGACGAGGGGGCACCGGCCCGTCCTGCGCGCCTCGGGCGACGCCGCCTTCCTGACCCGGGCGACGCGCCGTCTCGCAGCGGCCGCCGTGGGCTCGACCCGCTCGACCCAGTCCCTCGCCCGCCACCTCGCGGAGGTCGCCCGCGTCCTGGAGGACTGACCTGACCGTCGCG
>JBDIAU010000185.1:0-4870 GCA_039812565.1 Beutenbergiaceae bacterium | reverse complement strand
CTCCGCAGCCGCCGACGGCGCCGCCCGCACCCCCGACCCCGCCGCCGGGCTACGCGGCCCCGCCGCCTCCCGGGTACGCGGCCCCGCCCCCTGGCTATGCCGCTCCGCCCCCGGGCTACGCGGCCCCGCCTCCCGGCTACGCCGCTCCGCCGCCGGCCGGCTACCCGCCGGTCGGCCCGCCGAGCTCGACCGACGTCGTCATGGACGGCGTGAAGTACGGCTGGAAGAAGTTCACGGAGAACGTCGGGCCGTGGATCATCGGCACCCTCATCTGGTGGATCGGCTACGCCGTCGTCGCGTCGATCCTGTACTTCGTCGTCTTCGCGGCGCTCTTCAGCAACGCGCAGGTCGACCAGTACGGCAACCTCACGTCGATCAGCACCGGGCTCGGGACCTTCGGCAGCCTGCTCTTCGGGGCCGTGATCGTCCTGCTGGCCGTCCTCATCGAGGCGGCGTTCATCAACGCGGCGCTCGTCACGGCGTCGGGCCGCAAGCTCGAGGTCGGGGACTTCTTCCGGTTCCCGAACTTCGGCAAGGTCTTCGTGACGGCGCTGCTCGTCGGGCTCATCGTCGGCGTCGGCTACCTCCTGTGCGTCATCCCGGGCATCGTCGCCGCGTTCTTCCTCGCGTTCTCCCTGTTCTTCGCGTTGGACCGCGGGCTGTCCGCCACCGACGCGATCAAGGCGAGCATCGACCTGGTGAAGAACAACGTCGTGGTGGTCCTGCTCCTGGCGATCGCCGCGGCGATCCTCAGCTTCCTCGGCTCGCTGGTCTGCGGCCTCGGCGTCATCGTCACGATCCCGGTGACCGTGGTCGCCGGCGCGTACGTCTACCGCCGTCTGCAGAACCAGCCGGTCGCGCCCTGACGCCTGACCGCACGCCGGCGACGGGCCGGGTCCCCTCGGGGGCCCGGCCCGTTCCCGTTCCTGTGCGGCTCACGATCGTCGTGCCCGACCCGACGCCGCGACCCTCGACCCGCGCCGACTGTCACCTTCCCGCTGCCCCCCTCTCGCCGACTGTCACGTTCCGTCGGGGCCCGACGGCGTGTCGTCCGGTGTGTCGCCGCCACAAGGTGACGCTCGGCGGAGGGGGGTGGGCGGGAAGGTGACGCTCGGCGGAGGGGGGTCGGCGGGAAGGTGACGCTCGGCGAGAGGGGCCGAGCGGGCGGGAGCGGGACCCGGCGGGAGTCCGTCAGCCCGTGACGAAGTCGACGAGCTCCTCGACGCGGCCGAGCAGGCTCGGCTCGAGGTCCTTGTAGTCGCGCACCGAGCGCAGGATCCGCTGCCAGCCCCGGGCGACGTCGGCCTGCGTCCCCGCCGGCCAGCCGAGCGCCCGCAGCGTCCCCGCCTTGATGTCCTGCCCGCGCGGGACCTGGGGCCAGGCCCGCAGCCCGACGCGCTCGGGGCGGACCGCCTGCCACACGTCGACGTACGGGTGCCCCAGCACGAGCACGTGCGCGCCACCGGGGCCGCGCCGGACCTCGTCCGCGATCCGCGACTCCTTGCTCCCCGGCACCAGGTGGTCCACGAGCACCCCGGCGCGGCGCCCCGGCCCCGGCCCGAACGCCCGCAGCACTGCGGCCAGGTTGTCGACGCCGTCGAGCAGCTCGACGACGACGCCCTCCAGGCGCAGGTCCTCGCCCCAGACCTTCTCGACGAGCTCGGCGTCGTGCCGTCCCTCGACCCAGATCCGCGACTCGCGCGCCACCCGTGCCCGGGCCCCGGGCACAGCCCGCGACCCGCTGGCCGTCCGCGCGGGAGCGGCGGGCGCCGTGGTCGCCGGCGCGGGGACGAGCCGCACCGGCTGACCGTCCACCCAGAACCCCGGCCCGAGCGGGAAGGTGCGCCGCCGCCCGCGCCGGTCCTCGAGCGTCACCACGCGCATCCCGCCGGAGCGCTCGACGCCGACGACGGCGCCGCACCAGCCGGTCTCGACCTCCTCCACCACGAGGCCCGGCACCGCGGGCTCGTCCCGGGTGACGGGGCGGCGTCGGCGGTGGGGGTCGGCGGCGAGGACGTCCGGGCCGTAGCGGTCGCGATCCACCGGAGCAGGCTAGGCACGGGGCCGGTCGGGTCAGGGTCGCGGCACGCCGCGTAGGATTGGCACTCACGCGAGGGGAGTGCTGGTGGCGGTCCCGGCCGGTCCGCCGACGGCGCGCCCGCGGGAGGAGGAGGTGGCGATGGCCGACGACCGCAGGCTCGAGGTCCTGCGTGCGATCGTGCAGGACTACGTCCGGACCCGTGAGCCCGTCGGCTCGCGGGCGCTCGTCGAGCGGCACAGCCTGGGCGTGTCCCCGGCGACGATCCGCAACGACATGGCCGCCCTCGAGGAGGCCGGGTACATCGCTCAGCCGCACACGTCCGCGGGCCGGGTCCCGACCGACAAGGGCTACCGGCTCTTCGTCGACCAGCTGACCACGGTCAAGCCCCTCTCGCTCGCGGAGCGCCGCGCCATCCAGACCCTCCTCGACGACGCCGTCGACCTCGACGACGTCCTCGACCGCACCGTCCGCCTCCTGGCCCAGCTCACGCACCAGGTGGCCGTGGTCCAGTACCCCTCCTTGCGCCGCTCGGCGCTGCGGCACGTCGAGCTGCTCCCGGTGACGAGCCGGCGCCTGCTCCTCGTCCTCATCATGGACAGCGGCCGCGTGGAGCAGCGCGCCGTGGAGGCCGGCGAGCCCCTCGACCAGACTGTGGTCGCCGAGCTGCGGGCGCGGCTCAACGCCACGTGCGCGGGACGCCGGATGCCGATGCTCGGCACCGCCCTCACCGAGCTGCCCGCGATGTTCGCCCCCGAGGACCGCCCGCTCGTCGAGGCCGTGTGCGAGGTGGTCCGCGAGACCGTCGTCGAGGAGGTCGAGGAGCGCGTCGTGCTCGCCGGCACCGCGAACCTGGCCCGCGCCGACGTCGACTTCCCGGGCAGCATCGGACCGGTCCTGGACGCCCTGGAGGAGCAGGTCATCCTGCTGCGGCTCCTCCAGGAGATGGCGCAGGACGAGGCCGTCACGGTGCGAATCGGCCACGAGAACCCGTACCAGGCCCTCGCGGAGGCGTCGGTGGTGACCGCGGGGTACGGCACCGCGAGCGCGGGGACCGTCGCCCGCCTCGGGGTGCTCGGCCCGACCCGGATGGACTACGCCGGCACCATGGCCGCCGTCCGCGCCGTCGCCCGCTACCTCTCGCGGTTCCTCTCGAGCTGACCCCTACCTGCCCCTGCCCACCCTCATCAGGAGACCCGTGAGCGACTACTACGAGATCCTCGGCGTGTCGAGGGACGCCTCGACCGAGGAGATCAAGAAGGCGTACCGCCGGCTCGCGCGCGAGCTGCACCCCGACGTCGCCGACGGCCCCGAGGCGGCGGAGCGCTTCAAGGACGTCTCCCGGGCCTACGACGTGCTGTCCAACGCCGAGAAGCGCCGCGAGTACGACCTCGGCGTGCGGATGGGCGGGGGCGGGAACCCGATGAACGGCGCCGGCTTCGGCGGGTTCTCGGACATCTTCGAGACGTTCTTCGGCGCCGCCGCCGGGGCGGCGCAGCGCGGCCCGGTCTCCCGGGCCCGGCGCGGGCAGGACGCCCTGGTGCGGGTGGACATCGACCTCGCGGAGGCGGCCTTCGGGGCGGTGCGCGAGATCCAGGTCGAGACCGCCGTCGTCTGCACGACGTGCCAGGGCACGTGCTGCCGGCCGGGGACGTCGCCGCGCACCTGCGAGGTCTGCGGCGGCCGCGGCTCCGTGCAGCGGGTCGCGCGCTCCTTCCTCGGCCAGGTGATGACGACGTCGCCGTGCGCCGCCTGCCAGGGCTTCGGCACCGTGATCGCGGACCCGTGCCCGGAGTGCTCGGGCGAGGGCCGGGTGCGCACCCGGCGGTCGATCCGCGTGGACGTCCCCGCGGGCGTCGAGTCCGGCAGCCGGATCAAGCTCACGTCGCAGGGCGAGGTGGGCCCGGCCGGGGGTCCGCCCGGCGACCTCTACGTCGAGGTGAGGGAGCGGCCGCACCCCCTGTTCACCCGCCGCGGGGACGACATCCACTGCAGCGTCGAGCTGCCGATGACGGCGGCCGCCCTGGGCACGGTCCTGGCCGTGGACACGCTCGACGGCGCCCGCGACATCGACGTCAAGCCCGGCACCCAGCCGGACGAGGTGATCACGATGCGCGGCCTGGGCGTGGGGCACCTGCACGCCGGCGGCCGTGGCGACCTCCACGTCCACGTCGAGGTCACGGTCCCGACGCGGCTGGACCCCGAGCAGGAACGCCTCCTGCGCGAGCTCGCCGCCCTGCGCGGCGAGGAGCACCCGGAGGCCCGCGTCGCCGCCGCGCACGCCGGGGTGTTCGCGCGCCTGCGCGACAAGTTCTCCGGACGCTGACCTGCGGCGCCCGTCCCCGTGAGCCTGCCCCTGTTCCTCGTGCCGGCCGGCGCCCTCGACGGCGTCCGGCCCGGCGACGTCGCGGTGCTCGACGGTGCGGAGGCCCGGCACGCGGCGACCGTGCGCCGGATCCGCCCGGGGGAGCGGGTGGAGCTCGCCGACGGCGCGGGCGTGCGGGTGCGCGGACCGGTCGAGTCCGCCGTCCCGGCCGAGGTCCGCGTCCGCGTCGAGGCCCGGTCCGACGAGCCGGCGCCGGTGGTCGCCGTCGTCCTCGTCCAGGCGCTGGCCAAGGGCGGGCGGGACGAGCTCGCCGTCGAGGCGGCCACGGAGGTGGGCGTCGACGCCGTCGTCCCGTGGCAGTCGGAACGGTCCGTCTCGGTGTGGACCGGTGCGAAGGCCGAGCGCGGCCGGGAGCGGTGGGGCGCCGTCGTCGCCGCGGCCGCCAAGCAGGCCCGGCGGGCCTGGGTGCCGCAGGTCCGCCCGCTCGTGCGCGGCGGGGCGCTGGC
>JBDIAU010000184.1:0-4874 GCA_039812565.1 Beutenbergiaceae bacterium | reverse complement strand
GTCAGAGGTACTGCCCGGTCGGGGCGACGTTCTCGATCTGACGCGCCGTCTCGGTCCCCCGCTTGCCCTGGACGATCGTGCGGACGAAGACGATCCGTTCGCCCTTCTTGCCGGAGATCCGCGCCCAGTCGTCGGGGTTGGTCGTGTTCGGCAGGTCCTCGTTCTCCTTGAACTCGGCCTCGCACGCCTCGATGAGGTGGTCCACCCGGATGCCCCGCTGGCCCGTCGCCAGGAGGTCCTTGATGGCCCCCTTCTTCGCCCGGTCGACGACGTTCTGGATCATCGCGCCGGAGGAGAAGTCCTTGAAGTAGAGGATCTCCTTGTCGCCGCTCGCGTAGGTGACCTCGAGGAACCGGTTCTCCTCCGCCTCGGAGTACATCCGCTCGACGACGGCGTCGATCATGGCGTGGACGGCCACGCGGGGGCTGCCGCCGTGGACCGCGACGTCGTCGGGGTGCAGCGGCAGCTGCGCGGTGAGGTACTTGGCGAAGATCTCCCGCGCGGCCTCGGCGTCGGGCCGCTCGATCTTGATCTTCACGTCCAGGCGGCCGGGGCGCAGGATCGCGGGGTCGATCATGTCCTCGCGGTTGGACGCGCCGATGACGATGACGTTGTCGAGACGCTCCACGCCGTCGATCTCCGCCAGGAGCTGGGGCACCACCGTGGTCTCCACGTCGCTCGAGACGCCCGTCCCGCGGGTGCGGAACAAGGACTCCATCTCGTCGAAGAACACGACGACGGGGATGCCCTGAGACGCCTTCTCCCGCGCCCGGGCGAAGATCAGCCGGATGTGCCGCTCGGTCTCGCCGACGAACTTGTTGAGCAGCTCCGGGCCCTTGACGTTGAGGAAGTAGGACCGCGCCTCCGTGCCGGCGGCCGTCGCCGTCGCTCCCGTCGCGGCCCGCCGCTCCGCCGCCGTCTGGGCGAGGGAGTGCGCCACGGCCTTGGCGATGAGCGTCTTGCCGCAGCCCGGCGGGCCGTACAGCAGCAGGCCCTTCGGCGGCTTGAGGCCGTGCTCGCGGAACAGCTCGGGGTGCAGGAACGGCAGCTCGACGGCGTCGCGGATCTGCTCGATCTGGCGGCCGAGGCCGCCGATGTCGTCGTAGTCGACGTCCGGGATCTCCTCGAGCACCAGCTCCTCGACCTCGGAGCGCGGGATCCGCTCGAAGGTGTAGCCGTTGCGGGTGTCGACGGTCAGGGCGTCCCCGACGCGCACGCTCGCCTCGCGCAGCGGCGCCGCCAGCCGGACGACGCGCTCCTCCTCGGCGCGCCCGACCACGAGCACGCGGCGCTCGTCGATGACCTCCTTGACCGTGACGATCTCGCCGACCGGCTCGTAGCCGCCGACGCCGACCACCACCATCGCCTCGTTGAGCTGGACCTCCTGGCCCGGCCGCAGGGCGGTGACCGAGACGCCGGGGCCGGCGGCGACGCGGAGCTTGCGCCCGGCGGCGATGACGTCGACGGTGCCGTCGGCGTGCGCGGCGTCGAACAGGGCGTAGCTGCCCGGGGGCTTGCGCATCTCCTCGAGCTGGGCGCGCATCTCCACGAGCTGGGCGCGCGCGGAGGTGAGGGCGGACGTCAGGCGGTCGTTCTGACCCGCGAGCGTCGAGGCCTGACGCTCGAGCTCGCGGACGCGGGCCTCCGCGACCCGGAGCCGCGCCTCGACCGGCTGGATCTCGGACATCGACACCTCCCCGACCCCGGGCGCGCGATCGGCGCCCGCCGGCCTGCCTCCTCCAGGGTAGGTCAGCCGTGTGTCGTCGGCGTGTCGTGGCCACTCTCCGGGCTGACGGAGCGTCGCACCCGCCGCACGCGCTTCTCCGAGACCGGGCGCTCGCCGAGGTCCTCGGGGGTCCAGTCCTCCTCCGCGGTCGGGTAGGCGCCCTTGGCGGGACGACGGCGCCGCTCGGGTGCCGCAGTGCCGGGCGCCATCCGTCGCGTGGTGATCAGGAAGCCGGTGTGCCCGACCATGCGGTGCTCCGGCCGCACCGCGAGGCCCTCGAGGTGCCAGCCGCGCACGATCGACTCCCACGCCGTCGGCTCGGAGAACCGGCCGTCGTCGCGCAGGTCCTCGGCCAGGCGCGACAGCTGCGTCGTGGTCGCGACGTAGGCCAGGAGCACCCCGCCGGGCACGAGCGCGTCGGCGACCACGCCGATGTTCTCCCAGGGCGCGAGCATGTCGAGCACCACCCGGTCCACGGAGCCCGGGGTCGCCACGTGCGGGAGCACGTCCGCGAGGTCGCCGATCTCGAGCCGCCAGGCGGGGTGCGGGCCCCCGAAGTACGCCTCGACGTTGCCCTGGGCGATCGCCGCGAAGTCCTCGCGGCGCTCGATGGAGAGCAGGTCGCCGCCGTCGCCGACGGCGCGCAGGAGGGACATGGTCAGGGCGCCGGAGCCGACGCCCGCCTCCACCACCCGGGCGCCGGGGAAGATGTCGGCCATCATCACGATCTGGCCGGCGTCCTTGGGGTAGATCACGGCCGCGCCGCGCGGCATGGACATGACGTGGTCGGCCAGGAGCGGCCGGAACGCGAGGTACTCGATGCCGGCCGGGGTCTGCACCACCGTGCCCTCCGGCGCCCCGATGAGGACGTCGTGCGTGAACGAGCCACGGTGCGTGTGGAAGCCCGCGCCGCGCCGCAGCGTGATCGTGTGCAGGCGCCCCTTGGGATCGGTGAGCTGGACCCGGTCGCCCTCGCGGAACGGTCCGCGGCGCAGCCCCGCCCCCGTGGGCGCCGCGTGGGCGGTGGCAACCAGGGCCAAGGGGGCGGCGGTGTCGGGGACGGCGCCGTCGGGCGCGTCGGGGGTGGTCACGGCGCGGCAGTCTACGGGCGGGCCGTCAGCGCACGGGCCACGGCGGCCACGGCGACGACGCCGCGCACCAGCGGCGGGGAGGTCGCCTCGTCGAGGACGACGGCGACCGGGCTGGCGTGCTGCAGGGACGTCATCGCCGCCACGGCGGCCTGGCCCGTCAGGGGCGGGACGACGGCGACCGGCGGGAGCGGGCGGGAGACGGCGACGACGCCGGTCGAGGCGCGCAGATGGGTCGGGACCTGCGCCGCGGCCACCGGGTCGACGATCGCGACGGGCCGGCCCGCGCCGTCGACCACCACCACGGCGGCGCCGCCGGCGGGGACCTGGTCGAGCACCGTGACGGGCGCCGCGAGGGGGACCACGAGCGCGGGCCCGGCGAGGGCGATCAGGTCCACGCGGGCTGCAGCCTGCCGGCTCCGCACGGCCTTCAGCGTCTGGCCGGCCCCGGTCCACAGGAACGCGGCGACGAGGAGCACCGTGGCGACGGCGGCGAGCGTGGGCCGGGAGCCGACGAGCAGCGGCCAGCCCAGCCCGACGACGGCGCAGGTCACCGCGATGACGCGGCCCGCCCACGCGGCGACGACGAGGCCCCGGGTGCGGTCGCCCGTCGCCTTCCAGACGGCCGCCTCGAGCACGCGGCCGCCGTCGAGCGGGAGGCCGGGCAGCAGGTTGAACGCGGCCACGAACCCGTTGGCGACGGCGGACGCCGCGAGCAGCAGCCCCGGCACCCCGGAGGTGCGGACCGCCGCCCACCAGCTCAGCCAGCCGAGCGCCGCGTTGACCGCCGGGCCGGCGACCGCGACGAGGGCGGAGACGCCGGGGGTGCGCAGCTCACGGTCGAACTGGGTGTGGCCGCCCCAGAAGGTGATGACGTACTCGGTGACCGGGATGCCCAGCCGCCGCGCGGTGAGGCCGTGCCCGAGCTCGTGGAGGAAGACGGAGATCGCGAGCAGCACCGGCAGGCCGGCCGCGGCCGCGACGGTGGCCGCGGTGCCGAGGCCCGGCGCGCCGGCTCGGACGGTCGGCAGGAACAGCACCGTCAGGACGAGGGCGACGAGCAGCCACGACGGCGCGAGCACGACGGGCGACCCGCCGACGTGCCCGAGCACCCAGCCCGACGAACGGGGCCGGGTCGGGCTCGGCGCGGTCATGGGGCCAGCGTACGTGCCGGCCCCGCCGCCCCCCATCTCGCCGAGTGCGACGTCGAGGGGGTCTCCGCGGGCGGATGAGCCCCTCGACGTCGCACTCGGCGAGGAGGCGGGGGCGGTGTCGGTGGGCGGGCCTACCGTGGCCGGCATGTCAGCGATCGACGTCCTCGACCCGCCTGCCGCCGCCCTGCCTGCTGACGGCGCCGCCCCGCCTACCGACGGCGCCACCGCTGCCGACGTCGCCGCGAGCCCCGACGGCGCCACGGCGCCGCGGCGGGCTGCGCTGTCCCCGTCCCGGATCAGCGACTACAAGCGCTGCCCCTTGCTGTTCCGCCTGCGGACGATCGATCGCCTGCCCGAGCCGCCGAGCAGCGCCGCGACCCGCGGCACCCTGGTCCACGCCGTGCTCGAGCGGTTGTTCGACCTCCCCGCCGCCGAGAGGACCCCCGACGCCGCGCACGCGCTGCTCGGTCCGGAGTGGGAGCGCCTGCGCGAGCGGGAGCCCGCGGTCGACGGCCTGTTCGCCGGACCGGAGGACCTCGCGGCCTGGCTCTCGAGCGCGACGTCGCTGCTCACCACGTACTTCCGGCTGGAGGACCCGCGCCGGCTCGAGCCGGCCGAGCGGGAGCTGCTCTGCGAGGTGGAGATCCCGTCCGGGGTTCTGCTCCGCGGCATCGTCGACCGCCTCGACGTCGCCCGCGACGGCGCTCTGCGGGTGGTGGACTACAAGACGGGCCGCTCGCCGTCGGAGGCGTTCACGGCCGCCGCACTGTTCCAGATGCGCTTCTACGCCCTCGTGCTGTGGCGGCTGCGCGGCGTGGTCCCCCGGCGCCTCCAGCTCGTCTACCTCGGCGACGGCCGCGTGCTGACGCACGACCCGGACGAGGCGTCGCTGCGGGCCACCGAACG
>JBDIAU010000183.1:0-4892 GCA_039812565.1 Beutenbergiaceae bacterium | reverse complement strand
GAGGCGAGCGCCGCCGCCATGACGCCCCACAGCTCGCGGGGCGGGAGCGCCCCGGCAGCGTGGAACCCGGCCGCGGGCTCGTGACCGCCCGTCCCGGGGAGGCGCTCGACCGCCAGGGCGACGAGCAGGCCCGAGAGGGCGAGGATCGGGACGGGCCACCACGCCGGCACCGGGTCGAGCCCGAGCGCGGCCGGGGCGTCGGTGTAGAGCCAGCCCTGGAGGAGCTGGATGAGCTGCTGGAAGCCGTAGGCGACCCCGGCGACCGGCACGCCGACCAGCGCCGCGAGCACGAGCAGCCGGACGTAGCCCTTCGACCTCCGCGTGGCCAGCGGGTCGGGGAGCACGGCAGCGGGACCGGACATCAGGCGCACCTCCACGATCGGTGCGCGCCACCGTAGCGGCTCGACCGCTCCGGGCGGAGACACGCCCTGCCGCCCCCAGGTCTGCGGAGTAGGCTCCGCCGCGCAGACCACGCGCGACGAGGCGTCGCGCCTTCCCGGAGGACACCCAGTGAGCGCAGACATCGACGAGATGGGCCCGATCGACTACATCGTCATCGAGTTCCCCGGCAACAAGTTCACCGGTGAGGCCTTCCCGGCCCTCATCGACCTCGTGGACCGGGGCCTCATCCACATCATCGACCTCCTGTTCGTCAAGAAGGACCTCGACGGCAGCGTCCAGGCGCTCTCGCTCCAGGACTTCGGGGACGAGGGCGAGTTCGACCTCACCGTCTTCGAGGGCGCCTCCACGGGCCTCCTCGGCGACGACGACATCGCCGAGGCCGCCTCCGCCATCGAGGCGGGCTCGTCGGCCGGCCTCCTCGTCTACGAGAACGTCTGGGCCGCGCCGTTCGCCTCGGCGGTGCGTCGCTCCGGCGGACAGCTCGTCGCCAGCGGCCGCATCCCGGTGCAGGCCCTGCTCGCCGCGCTCGACGCCCTCGAGTCCGCCGAGTCCGAGGCCTGAGCCGACCGGCTCACCGCGCCCACCCCGACCCACACCCCCGCCAGAAGGGACAGCCACCATGCCAGGTCTCATCCGCGGCGTCGCCCGCACCGCCGTCGTCGCCGGGACGGCCACCGCCGTCTCCAACCGTGTCTCCCGCCGCCAGGCCAACCGCTGGGCCGGCCAGGAGCAGCAGGCGTACGCCCAGCAGCAGCAGTACGCCCAGCCCGCCCCGCAGGTGGTCTACGCCGAGGCGCCGGCGGCGGACGTCTCGATGGACGAGAAGTACGCCCAGCTCAAGCAGATCGCCGACCTCAAGGACCAGGGCATCCTGACCGAGGCCGAGTTCGAGGTCCAGAAGGCGAAGATCCTCAACAGCTGACGCGACCGACGCCGACGGCGCCGCCCTGGATCGCCGGGGCGGCGCCGTCGTCGTCTGCGAGGATGCCCGGGTGAGCCCAGCGCCGGGGGGCGACCTGCGCCGTCCCCTCTTCGTCGCCGCCGTCGTGCTCGCCGCCGTGATCGTGCTCGTCGAGCTCGGGATGTCCGCCCTGGTCGGCGGCAACCCGGTGGGGGCGGTGCCGGTCGACGTCGCGACGAGCGTCGGCGTCGACGCCGAGCTCGCGCAGGAGGCCGACCTCGGCGCCTCGGCGCCGCCGGGCAGCGGGATCGCCTACCTCGCCCTCGTCGACGGGCTGCTGCTGTTCACGCTCGCGCTGCTCGGCTCCAGCCTGGTCGTCTCGCACCGCACGTACGGCCGGGTCCAGGGCGTCGTCACGCTGGTGGTGACGTTCCTGTGGATCCTCGCGGGCCTGCTCACCGCGCTCCTGGCCCTCGCCCAGCTGCTGCTCATGGTGGGGCTCTTCCTCGCCGTGCCGTTCGGGACGCTCGCGTACCTGGCGATCTGGGGGTTCTTCCCCACGGGGGAGGCCGCCCTTGTGCTGGGCCTCCTGCTCGTCCTCAAGATCGCGCTGGTCGCGGCGCTCGCCGGCGCCCAGCAGCGGTTCCTGCAGGTCAAGGGCCTGATGATCCTCATCGGGCTCTCGGTGCTGCTCCAGCTCGTGCTGGGCTTCCTCCACGGCTTCCTGCCCCGGCCGGTGGTCGCGATCGGCGACCAGCTCTGGGCCCTCGTCACGGCGGTGGTGGCGATCGTCTGGGCGCTGGTCATGCTCATCGGGTCGATCCCTGCGGTCGTCAACGCCGTCCGGGTCAGCGGGGCGGCGGCGGACTGACGCCCGCCGCGCGCCGCTCAGACCGGCGGCGCCAGCGAGACCGTGCACCCCGTGAGGCTGCGGCACGCGAGGCCCAGCGCCCCGCCGGAGCGGCCGAAGGTGAGGTCCTGCACCTCCCCGGGGTCGAGGGTGGTGGTGATCTCCTGCTCCTCGACGACGACCGTCAGCGTGACGGGCGCGTCGCCCACCACGAGCGTCGCCCGCCGGGCCGGGGCGAGCGAGAACCGGCCGCCGCTGGCCACGACCTCGAAGACGCACGCCCCGCTGAAGCTCACCACCCGGTCGGCCACGTCGCACGTCCCGTCGGCGAGCACGAGGTCGTCCGCGGTGAGCTCGGCGCCCCCGCCCAGCCCGGCGAGGCGGTCACGCCACCCTCCGTCGCCCTCGCCCCGCCCGCCGAGGCCGACGCCGAGCGCGAAGACGAGGACGACGACGGCACCGACCACCGCGAGGACGACGACGGGCTTGCGCCCGCTCCCCTCGCCCACGGCCGCCTCAGCCGGCCTCGAGCACGGAGACGGACCCCCGGGCGCCGTCGGTGACGTAGACCGTGCCGGTCGCCGGGTCGACGACGAGGGCGGTGGGCACCTCGCCGACGGCGATCGTGTCGACCACCTCGAACGACGACGTGTCGACCACGGACACGGTCGCGTCGGAGTTCGCGACGTAGGCCACGCCGGCCTCGGGGTCGACGGCGACGGCGCTCGGGTTGATGCCGACGGGGACGGTGGCGACCACGGCGAGGTCGCCGGGGTCGATCACCGACACCGAGTCCCCGAGCACGTTCGTCACCCAGACGGTGCCGTCGCTCGCGTCGACCGCCACCCCGGAGGGGTTCGGTCCGACGTCGATCGTCGCCACGACGGCCGGCCCGTCGGGGCTGACCACCGACACCGTGTCCGAGCCCTGGTTCGCCACGTAGAGCAGGCCGTCGGTGTCGTTCCACGCGACGCCGCGGGGGTTGCCCCCGACCGCGACCTCGGCGAGGAGCGAACCGCCGGTCGGGTCGACGAGCAGCAGGCGCCCGGACTCGACCGTGACCCAGACGCGTCGCTCGGAGTCGACCGCGACGCCGAACGGCGGCGCCTCCGTGTTGACGCCGGCGAACGCCCCGCCCGAGGCGAGGTCGACGGCGGAGACGAACGCCGCGCCCTGGTTCGCCACGTAGATGCGGCCTCCGACGGGCTCGGCGGCCACGCCGATCGGCTGGCTCGGCACCGGGAGGGTCTGGGTGACCTGCCGGGTCTGCGGGTCGATGACCGACAGGCTGTCGCCGTCCCGGTTCGTCACGAGCACGAGCCCCGTGCCGGGTTCGAGCGCGACGCCCGCCGGCCACGGACCGACGGGGATCGTCGTGGTCTCCACGGAGACGGGCGGGCGCGCCGTCGTCGGCTCCGGCGTCGGCTCGCCCCGGGTGAGCAGCCAGACGACGACGCCGACGACGGCGAGCAGCACCACCGCCGCGACCACCCACAGCCACCACCGGGACGGCGGCGGGGGCGGCGGGGGCGGCGTCGCCGGGACGACGAGCCGCAGCACCGGGCCGCGCTCGGCGTACTCCTCGGGCGCGTCGTCGGCGGGGTGGGCGACGAGCTTGGCCTCGTAGGTGGCCGCGGGCGTGCCCGGCGGCGGCGCGAACGTGACGACGTACTGCACGGTCGCCCCGGGCCCGACGTCCCGCAGGGGGCGCTCGACGCTCGCCCACGCGGGGTCGGCCGCGGGGGCGGCGCCGACCACGGCCGGCCGGAAGACGGCCAGGACCACCCGTTCCGGCGCCGCGCCGGCGTTCGTCACCGAGACGGTCACCGCACCGGTCCCCTCCGCGACGGTGACCTGCGGGGCGGCGACGCTGACGCTGATCTCGCCCATCTCCCTCACCCGCCGAGGAACGGGTCGAGGACCTCGAGGTCCGGGATGACGACGAGGTCGTCGAGCGCGCCGAGGTCGAACGTCGTGGCGACGACGAGCAGCAGCCGCTCGCCCGCGGCCACCTGCCCGTCCGGAGAGTCGGGCGCGGATGCCGCGGTGACCGTCCCCGCGGGGGCCCCGGTCACCTGGTAGCGGACGTCGACCGCGAGCCGGTCCGCCAGGGCGGTCTGCGCGTCCGCGACCGCCAGCCCCGTGACGTCCGCGTCCACCCGGGCCGCGACCAGCGCGAGCGCGTTCTCGATCGACAGGCCCTCGAGCCCGTCGAGCGGCAGCGCGCGCGACTCGACGAGCGCCACGGTCGACCCGGGCCGGACCGCCGTGCCGGGGTCGGGCACTTGAGCGGTGACGGTGCCGAAGGGGCGGGCGCCGAGCCGTTGCCCGACGTCGGGCTCGAGCCCCGCGTCGGTCAGGGCCGCCTCGGCCTCGGCACCGGCCAGGCCGACGACGTCCGGCACGGCCACGGTGGCGGGCGGGCGCAGGAGCACGACGGCGACCACGACGACGGCGACGAGGAGCGCGCCCGCAACCGCCCAGACCCACCACGGCGGTCGCCGGCGCGGTGGCGGCGCGACGGCGGCGGCGGGGACGACGACCGTGACCAGCCGGCCGCGGTCGGCGTACTCCTCGGGCGCCGCGTCGGCCGGGTGGGCGACGAGCTTGAGCCCGTACGCCCCCGCCGGGACCTCCCCCGGCACCTCGAGGGCGACGCCGTACTGCTCGGTCGCGCCGGGCCCGACGTCGCGCAGCGGCCGGTCCACCCGCACCCAGCCGGGGTCGGCGGGCGGCGGA
>JBDIAU010000182.1:0-4906 GCA_039812565.1 Beutenbergiaceae bacterium | reverse complement strand
GCCTGGGGCATCCTCTACCAGCAGGTGGAGAACTTGACGCTCGAGCCCCGGATCAGCGCTCGCGCGGTGAACGTGCACCCGGCCGTGAGCTTCGCGTCGGTCATCCTGGGCGGGGCGCTGTTCGGCATCGCCGGTGCTCTGCTGGCCATCCCCGTCGCGGCGATGCTGCTGACGCTCCTCGACCTCTACCGCACGCGGTACGCCCTCGTCCCCGAGATCGTCTCCCCCGCGCCGACCGGCGCGGCGGGACCGGACACCGACGGCGCCACCCCCGGCCCGAAGCCGGGCAACGGCGAGGAGAGATAGGTCGCCCATGGCAGACGTGCTCAACGCCGCGCCACGGCCGGCGCCGGACGCGGGTCCGACGCCCGACCCAGGAGTGCCGGATACAGTTCAGGCCATGATCAGGCCGCCTGCGGCCCCGGGGGCCGGGGACAGGCTCTACGGCGGGGCCGTGACGGTGGTCGCCGTCGCCCTGGTCATCATCTACGCCTTCCTCAGCAGCGACCTCGAGCCGGAGGTCCGCGAGACCGTCTCGTACGTCGGGCTCATCGGCGGCGGCCTCGCCGCAGCGGTCGCGACCTCCTACCGCTCGCGGCGGGCGATCGGGCGACGGCGCCGGGCCTGGCGGCTCATGTCCCTCGCCAGCGCGTTCGGCGCCCTGGCCAACACCATCTACGCCGTCAGCACGCTGGTCGCGCTGCCGAGCGCCGGGGTCCTGAGCAACGCGTGCTTCGCCGTCGCCGGGGTCTTCGGCGTCGCGGCGCTCATCCTCTTCCCCACCGCACGTCACCGCGGCACCGACACCGCCCGGATGATCCTCGACGGCGTCATCGTCGGCGGCTCGATCCTCTACATGGTGACCGTGGGGATCTTCCCGTCGCTGCTCAACGTGGAGGGCCTGGACCCGGCGATCAAGTCGATGTCCCTGGTCATGCCCGTCATCGACGCGGTGCTCGCGACGCTCGCCGTGCTCCTCATCCTGCGGGTGCGCCGCGAGGACCGCACGACGCTCGCGCTCCTCGGCGTCGGCATGGTGCTCTACGTCGCCTCGGACCTCGCCTACGCGGTAGGCACCGCGGCCAAGACCTTCCAGTTCGGGACGGCCGTGGACCTCGGCTGGATCGCGGGCTACGGCCTCATCGTCCTCGCGGCCCTGAGCCCACGCTCCGAGCCCCAGGCCACCGAGGAGGACCGCCAGGAGACGTCCCCCCTGTGGGGCACGGTGCTCATGTTCGCCCTGTTCACGGGCGCCGCCGTGCTGAGCCTGCAGATCGACGCCGAGTCGACCAACTACCGCGAGGCGACCGCGGCGCTGTGGATCGGCGTGCTCCTCGCCGTCGCGGCCCGGCAGATCCTGCTCATCATGGACAACGACAAGCTCCGGCTCGGCCTCGAGCGGCGGGTCAGCGAGCGCACGGCCGAGCTGGCCAAGCTCACCGAGCAGACCGAGCTGCTCCTGTCCTCGGTGGGAGACGGCATCTACGGCGTCGACCGCGAGGGAAAGGTCACGTTCGCCAACCCGGCGGCCCTGCACATCCTGGGCTACGACTCCGAGGACCTCATCGGGCGCGCGGCTCACGAGACGTTCCACGGCCTGCAGCCGGACGGCACCCCCTACCCCGAGACGCTCTGCTACATCACCGAGGCCATCGAGTCCGGCATCCGGGCCAACGGCGAGGAGGACACCTACCGCCGCCACGACGGCAAGGAGGTGCCCGTCGAGGTCACGGCCAGCCCGCTGACCAGCGCCGAGGGGACGATCGGCGCCGTCGTCGGCTTCCGGGACGTCACCGAGCGCCGCGAGGTGGACCGGATGAAGAGCGAGTTCGTCTCGGTGGTCAGCCACGAGCTGCGCACCCCGCTCACGGCCATCCGCGGCTCGCTCGGGCTGATCTCCGGCGGCGCGGTGGGGCAGCTGCCGCCACGCGCCGCGCACATGGTGAGCATCGCTCTCGAGAGCAGCGAACGGCTCACGCGCCTCATCAACGACATCCTCGACATCGAGCGGATCGAGGCCGGCACCACGCCGATGGACGTCGCGGACCACGCCGCCGCCGAGCTCATCGACGCCGCGATCGCCCAGGTCCAGGTCATCGCCATGAACGCGGGCGTGCGGATCGAGGTCACCTCCGCCGAGGGCGCCGTGCACGCCGACCGTGACCGGGTCGTCCAGGCGCTGCTCAACCTCATCGGCAACGCGATCAAGTTCTCGCCGCCCCAGACCACCATCGAGGTGGAGTCCGTGGTGGACGGGGACCTCGTCCAGTTCCGCGTCTCCGACCAGGGCCGCGGCATCCCCGCCGACAAGCTGTCGAGCATCTTCAACCGCTTCGAGCAGGTCGACTCCTCCGACGCCCGCGAGAAGGGCGGCACCGGACTCGGCCTGGCGATCTCCCGCTCCATCGTCGAGCGGCACGGCGGCCGGATCTGGGCCGAGAACCGCGCCGACGGCGGGGCGACGTTCCGCTTCACGCTCCCCCGCGCCGTCATCCGGGTCGACCGTTCGGGCGCACGCACCGAGCGCGCCTCCGTCATCGTGCACGGGCTCGACTCCGACGTCATCGCCGCCGTCACGCGCGACCTCGACGCGCACGGCTACGGGTGCCTCGCGCTCACGACGGCGCCCACGGTCATCGCGCAGAGCGAGAAGCACCGTCCCGCGGCCATCGTGCTCGCCGCCGACGCCTCCCCGCAGACCGCGGAGTCGCTGCTCAGCGACCTGCGGCGGAACCCGGAGACGCGGGAGGTGCCCGTGGTCGTGGTCTCCAACCGCACACCGGACGAGATGCCGGCGCTCGCCGCGTGCGCCGACGGCTGGGTCTCCTCGGGGGCGGAGGACGACCGGCTGGTCCGCACCATCGTCACGGCGGTCCTCGGGCAGCGCGCCCGTGGCGCCGTGCTCGTCGTCGAGGACGACGACGACCTGGCGGACGTCATCCGGGCCCTGCTCGAGCGGCGCGGTCTCGTGGTGCACCACGCCCGGACGAAGGTCGAGGCCCTCTCGTTCTGCACCTTCACCCGGCCGAACGTCCTCATCCTCGACCGGATGCTTCCGGACGGCGACGCGGCCGAGATCGTCACTTCCCTCCGTCAGGAGGAGCGCCTCGCCGAGGTCCCCGTGATCGTCTACTCGGCGGACGAGGTCCGCCCCGACGAGCGCGACGCCCTCAGGCTCGGCCGCACGGTCTACCTCAGCAAGGGACGCGCGACGCCTCAGCAGCTGGAGGCGTACGTCGTCGAGCTCATCGGCGCCACCCTCGTGCAGGGCGACGTCGAGGACCCGGGGTCGACGACGACCCCGCACAGCCGGCCTCCGCTGTCCGGCACCGACGCCTCTCCGGTCGGCGCCGCCAGCGGCGGATCGACATCACACGGAGAGAAGGCGAGATGATCGGGATGGAGCTGGCGAAGGACTCGCTCCCGCGGTCGGGGACCCCGGAGGAGGTCGGGCTCACGATCCGCATCAGCTGCGGCGTGGGGACCGGGCGAACCGCGCTCTCCGCGTTCGACGCCGCCCTTCGCGACGCAGGCGTCGCCGACTTCAACCTCGTCCGCCTCAGCTCGGTCATCCCACCGCGCAGCACGGTGATCGACGTGCACGGCGACGAGCAGCTCGACGGCGGGCACGGCGACCTCCTGTACTGCGTGTACGCCGTCGACGTGGCCACCCGGCCCGACGAGACCGTGTGGGCCGGCGTCGCGTGGTCGCTGGCGACCGACGGCTCCGGCGGCGGCCTGTTCGTCGAGCACACGGCGAGCACCAAGGAGCAGCTGGAGCACGACCTGGCCGCGAGCCTGGACGACATGGCGCGCGGGCGGGGCGGCGCGTACGCCCCGGCGGGCTCGGTGCTCGCCTCGGCGTCGTGCACGACCCAGCCGGCGGCCGCCGTCGTCATCGCGACGTACCGCTGCGAGGGGTGGGGATGACCTCCCCGCGCCGGTTCCGCGTCACCTGGGAGAAGACGATCTCCTCCGCCGACGCGGCGGTCTTCTACGACCTCTACCACGCGGCGTTCTCGCCGCTGGCGACGCTCTCGGCCGTCCGTCAGGTCCTGCGCCGGGACGAGTTCGACGAGGAGATGGCCGACGAGCGGGTCGAGAAGCTCGTCGCCTGGGACGACGACGGGGTCGCCGTCGGGCTCACGATCCTGACGGGCACGCTGTCCGCGATGCCCTGGATCAGCCCGGAGTTCTACGCGGCCCGCTACCCCGAGCACGCGGCGCGCGGGGCGATCTACTACGTCGCGTTCACGCTGGCGCACCCGACGATGCGCGGCACCGGCGCGTACGTCACCATGCTCGACACGCTCATCGAGCGCCTCACCGCCGAGCGCGCCGTCTGCGTCTACGACATCTGCGCCTACAACAACGACTCCATCCACTTCGCGGACCACCTCCAGAAGCGAGCCCTGCGCACGGCGGAGCTCACCGTCGAGGTGCTCGACGTCCAGACCTTCTACGGGGCCGAGTTCCACGGGACGCGGGCGCCTCTGGTGGAGGCCCCGGCGCCGTCGCTGGTGATCGCCGAGCGCTCGTTCGCGGGTCGGCACTGACCTGGTCGCCCGGAGCCCTGGCCGCGGCGGGCGCGGCGGGAGATGATGGCGGCATCCCTGCGACGCGAGGAGGCCGACATGGGATCCCACGGAGACGGCACGAAGCGCAAGAAGGCGCTCGACCTCCAGGCGGTCATCCGCCTGGTCATGCTGGCGCTCGTCGTCGCTGCGGTCATCAAGGAGCTGAGGCTCCCGCCGGACCAGCGGACGTGGAACGGCAAGCTCGGGTTCGTGCCCTACGAGCTCCGCTTCCCCACGGTCGAGCGGTTCAAGGAGCGGGTCTGGAACCCCACGAGCCCCACGCTCGTCGGGCCGAAGGTGTTCGGCGTCGGGTGGACGCTCAACATCGG
>JBDIAU010000181.1:0-4919 GCA_039812565.1 Beutenbergiaceae bacterium | reverse complement strand
GAGCGCATCGAGGAGCTGCAGGAGGTGCTCGGCGAGGGTCCGGGACCCGACGCGTACCTGTCCGGCACGATCGTCGTCGCGTCGATCGACGCCGACGCCCGTGGGCGGTGGCCCGTGTTCGCGGCCGCCGCGGCGGACGCCGTCGGATCGGTCCAGGTGGTCGCCGTCCCCATGCGCCCCGCCGAACGGACGCTCGGCGTCCTGTCGCTCTACCGGCGCCTGGCGCAGCCGCTGCGCCTCCGAGCGGACACCGCCCAGTTCCTCGCGAACTCGATCGGCGTGGCGCTGCTGCGGGAGCTGGTCGACGACCTGCACCACGCCGACACCTGGCGGGCGTCGACGTGGTCCGGGCGCGCGCGCGTCCATCAGGCGACGGGGATGGTGATCGCCCAGCTCGGTGTGAGCGCCGAGGACGCCCTGGCCCTGCTCCGGGCGCACGCCTACGCGAGCGAGACCACCCTGGACCGTGTCGCCGACCGCGTGCTCGACCGACGCCTCGACTTCTCGACGGTCGACGACAGCAGCGACGGAGAGCCCGATGGCTAGGCCGACCTCCGAGGCCCTCGCTCTCGCGATCTCGCTGCTCGTGACCGACGCGGACGTGACGGACACGTTGACGCGGGTCCTCCGCGAGTGCGTCACCCAGCTGGGGGCCCAGGCGGCCGGGCTCCTGGTGCGCGACGAGGCGGGAGAGCTCGAGATGCTCAGCGCCACGTCCCACGCCGTCGCGGAGCTGGAGATCTTCCAGATCCAGAACGACGCGGGCCCCTGCGTCGACACCATCCGCACGGGGGCCCTCGTGGTCGCGGGGGATCCCCACGCGGTCGCGCGACGCTGGCCCGGCGCCGTCGCCGAGGCCATCGAGTCGGCCGGCTACCGTGCCACGCACGCCGCCCCGCTGCGCTGGCAGGATCACGTCCTGGGCGCCGTCAACGTCTTCTACCGCGAGCCGCGACGCCCCGGCGACGACGACGCCGGGCTGCTGCAGGCGTTTGCCGACATCACCTGCCTGGCGATCCTCCAGGCCCCTTCCCTCACGCGCGACGAGGTGACGGCACGGTTGAGGCATGCGCTCCACGGCCGCACCCTGGTCGAGCACGCCAAGGGCGTGATCGCCTACCAGCGCGGCGTGGACATGGCGACGGCGTACGCGTCGCTTCTCGATGCGGCGGCCGGCGGACGGGCGATCTCCGCAGTCGCCATCGACGTCGTCGCTGGTGCGCAGAGGAGCCCCGGCGAGGGCGTGATGCTTCCCTGAACGGCTCGAACCGGCGCAGAATCGTGGGGAGCACTTCAGGCGTCCGGACGGGGTCCGTGGTCGACCCCGCGCGGGCAGGGACGTCGGGCGGCGCGACATGACCGACATCGGGCACGACCCGAGCGCGGAGGAGGTCGCGGCACTGAGCCGCGAGCTGGAGGGTGCCCGGGCGGCGCTGCACCTGCGCACCGTCATCGAGCAGGCGAAGGGTGTCCTGGCCGCTCGGCACGCCATCACGCCCGACGAGGCGTTCGAGCGACTCCGCGAGCTGTCTCAGCAGCACAACGTGAGGCTGGCCGAGGTGGCGGCCACGCTGGTGGGCGTGACGCTCCGGGGCGACTTCTCCGCGCCGCCGGCGGACTACCCGAGCTCGCCGGGGCTTGCGGTCACGGCGGCGACCTCCCCCGAGTGGCGCACCTTCCGGGAGCAGGCCGAGGTGCGGATGCGGACCTCGGCTGCCGTCTTCCGGAGCCTGTCCAGCGCCGCGCGCGAGGGGTCCGAGGCTGCCCGCCTCATCCATGCCCTCGGCGCACCGCTCGGGGTGGACGCGGTGGTCATCTACCGGCTGGTGGACGACGGGAGCCTGCAGTACGTCGGGAGCGAGGGGTACCCGGGCGACCTCGTGAGCGCGTGGCGCGGGATCCCCCCGGGCCTCGACGTCCCCCTGCACCGCGCGGTCCGGGACCGGGCCCCGGTGTACCTGGCCGACCGCGCCGCCCGGGACCGGGAGTTCCCCGGCGTCGCGCACGTGGCCAGCACCTACGAGGCCTCCGCCTCGCTCCCCGTCGGGGACACAACGCACGTCCGGGGGGCCATCGGCCTCGGGTGGCGCGACCCCCAGTCGTTCACCCCCGAGCTCGCGGCGAGGGTGGAGCACCTCATCGCCGCCGTGGGGCCGGCCGTGCTCCGCAGCGCGGCCCCGGCCGACCCGGCCACCCTCTGGGTGTCGACCCTGCTCGAGCTGCTCTTCGACCCGTGGCTCCTTCTGGACTCGGTCCACAACCGCGACGGCGCGGTCATCGACTTCACCATCGTCCGCGCCGGCGCTGCCGTGCCCGGGGCCGCCGGGGTCGAGCAGCGCCGACTCTCCGAGGTGGCCCCCGGCATGGTGGGCCGGACGGTGCTCGCGTCGCTCGCCCAGGTCACGCGGTTCGGCGGACCGTGGGCCGCCACCCTCTCGGGCGGCGAGCTGGGATCCCTGTCGCAGGACACGTCCACCGTCAGCGTCCGGGCATTCCCCGTCAACCAGCAGCTCGTGCTGCACTGGCGGCCGGGCGCTGACGACGCCTGGGCTGCGCCCGGTGCGCCGACGCGGCTCTCGCCCCCGGAGGCGACGGTGGCGGGGCTCCGGGACGCGCTGGACCGGCTGCGCGCCGACGCCCAGCGCCAGGCGCTGATCGAGCAGGCCAAGGGCGCCCTCGCGGAGCGGCGGGGGTTGGCCCTGGACGCGGCCGAGACCTGGCTCGCCGAACGCGCTGCCGCGAATGGTCGGCAGGTCGCCGAGGTCGCCGCGGAGGTCCTGGGCGTCAGCCCGCCGGCCTGCCTGGACGAGGCGACGGCGATCGGGCCCGCCGTCGCGGGCCACGGTCCCGACGTCCCCCACGCCGGCGAACGCGGCGAGGACGGCGGTCAGGCCGCCGCGCTCGTGCTCGAGCTCGCCCGGCCGCTCGGAGCATCGGGCGCGCTGCTCTACGCCGTCGTGGCCGACGGCTCCTTGCGCCTGAAGAGCGCGCGCGGCTACCCCGACGCGGTCGCCGCGGCATGGCGCGCCGTTCCGCTGGACCTGGACGTCCCGCTCACCCGCGCCGTCAACGACGCCGAGCCGGTGCTGCTCGGGGACGGCGCAGCGCAACACCGGGCGTTCCCGGACCTTGCCGGAGGCTGCATGGGCTTCGCGGCGACGGCCGCACTCCCCGTCGTCGACGCCGGCCGGGTCATCGGGGCGATCGGCCTCGCCTGGGCGCGCGAGCAGAAGTTCGACGAGGACCTGGCGCAGCGGCTGGGGCAGCTCGTGCTCACCGCGGGCCCGCCGCTCCTGCGCGACGCGCAGCGCGCCGAGCCGGACAACAGTGCGCTGACGACCGTCCTCGACATGCTCTTCGACCCGTGGCTGCTCCTGTCGCCCCTGCACGACGCGACCGGACGCGTCCGCGACTTCCGCGTCGCCCTCGCCGGTCGTGAGGTGCCGCACGCGGCTCACCTCACCGGTAGGCGCCTCGTGGAGACCTGGCCGGTGCTGAACGGCTCCGTCGTGCTCGACGAGCTCCGAGAGCTCGCCGTCGAAGGGGGCGTGCGGGACCGCGTGCTCGGACCGGACGAGGTCGCCGAACCGGTCGGCGACGCGGTCACCTATGCCCGCGGCGCGCGCGTCGGGCCGTGGGTCGTGCTCGTCTGGCGCACCGTGCCCCGCTGATCGGCCGGGATGCGGGTCACCCCGGACGACGTCGCCCGGCTCACACCTCGAGCGACGGCCGGCCGAGGACGAGCAGAGCGTGGTCGGGGAGCGTGACCTCGCTCCGGGCGCGGTAGCTCCGCCCGGCGGGCACCCGCTCGGTCGTGTCGAGCAGCCGTCGCCACACGTAGCCGTACTGCGCCGGCGGCAGCCGGAACGTGCGCGGCCGGACGTCGGCGTTGAGGAGGACGAGGAGCGAGTCGTCGACGATCTTCTCGCCGCGGGTGTCGGGCTCGAGGATCCGGTCCCCGTTCAGGAAGATCATCAAGGACCACGCCTCGGCGGCGTCCCACGCCTCCTCGGACATGTGCTCGCCGGCGAGGTCGAACCACGCGATGTCGCCGACCTCGGACTCCCCGCCGTGCTGCGGTGCGCCGCGGAAGAACCGGCGGCGGCGCAGCACCGGGTGCTCGCGGCGCAGCCGGATCGCCGCCGTCGTGAACTCGAGCAGGCGGGCGTCGTCCCGGTCGAGCTTCCAGTCGACCCACGCCGTCTCGTTGTCCTGGCAGTACGCGTTGTTGTTGCCGCCCTGGGTGCGGCCCAGCTCGTCGCCGTGGCTGAGCATGGGCACACCCTGGGAGATCATCAGGGTGGCGAGGAAGTTGCGGCGCTGCCGGTGGCGCAGCCGGACGACGGCGCGGTCCCGCGTGGGGCCCTCGGCGCCGCAGTTCCACGACCGGTTGTGGTTCTCGCCGTCGGCGTCGCCCTCGCCGTTGGCCCGGTTGTGCTTCTCGTCGTAGGAGACGAGGTCCGTGAGCGTGAACCCGTCGTGGGCGGTGACGAAGTTGATCGAGGCGATGGGCTTGCGGCCGGTGTGCTCGTACAGGTCCGAGGACCCGGTGATCCGGCTCGCCAGCTCGCCGAGGGTCTCCGGCTCACTGCGCCAGAAGTCGCGCACGGCGTCGCGGTACCGGCCGTTCCACTCGGTCCACAACGGGGGGAAGCCGCCCACCTGGTAGCCGCCCTCCCCCACGTCCCACGGCTCCGCGATGAGCTTGACGCGGTTGACCACGGGGTCCTGGTGGACGAGGTCGAAGAACGCCGAGAGCCGGTCCACCTCGTGGAACTGCCGGGCGAGGGTGGCCGCCAGGTCGAAGCGGAACCCGTCGACGTGCATCTCCTGCACCCAGTACCGCAGCGAGTCCATGATCAGCTGCAGGACGTGGGGGTGGCGCATGAGCAGCGAGTTGCCCGTGCCGGTGGTGTCGA
>JBDIAU010000180.1:0-4935 GCA_039812565.1 Beutenbergiaceae bacterium | reverse complement strand
CTGGTACCCGATCTGGGACGCCGGCCTCGACCTCGACCACTCGGTCCGCTCGCTGGCGCAGTGCCGCCAGGTGGCCAGCCACGACCTCCCCGCCGCGACCGGGCTCATCGACGTCCGCCTCATCGCGGGCGACCCGGTGCTCGTGCACCGCGCCCGCTCCGCCGTCTTGCAGGACTGGCGCTCGACGGCGCGTCGCCGGCTGCCCGAGCTGCTCGGCTCGATGACCACGCGCGCCGAGCGCCAGGGCGAGCTGGCGTACCTCATCGAGCCGGACCTCAAGCAGGCCCGAGGCGGGCTGCGCGACGCCATCCTCCTCTCGGCCCTCGCCGCGACCTGGCTCACCGACCGGCCCCACGGCGACGTCGACCGCGCCTACGCCCACCTGCTCGACGTGCGGGACGCGCTCTCGCTGGTGACCCGGCGGCACACGTACCGCCTCGGTCAGGCGGACCAGGACGAGGTGGCCGAGCTGCTCGGGCTCGGCGACCGCGACGACCTGCTGGCGAGCGTCGCGCAGGCCGGCCGGGTCATCTCGTGGGCGATGGACGCGACCGTGCGCAACGCCCGGCAGGCGCTGCGCCAGCCGTCGATGCGTCGCGGGCCCGCCCTCGTCCGCGGGCGACGCACCCCCCCGCGCCTGCGCTCGGTGGCGGAGGGCCTCGTGGAGCACGACGGCGAGCTCGTCCTGGCCGCCGGCGTGCAGCCGTCCCAGGACCCGCTGCTGGCGCTGCGCGCCGGTGCGACGGCGGCCCGCACCGGGCTGGTCCTGTCCCCGGTCACCGTGCACAGCCTCGCCGCCACGCCGCCGCTGCCCGAGCCCTGGCCGCGGCCGGCGCTCGCCGCCCTGCTCTCCCTCCTCGGCTCGGGGCGGGCGCAGATCCCGGTGTGGGAGGCGCTCGACCTCGCGGGGGTCGTGACCACGTGGATCCCGGAGTGGCAGGACGTGCGGAACCGGCCGCAGCGCAACCCCATCCACCGGCACACCGTGGACCGGCACCTGGTCGAGACGGCCGCCGAGGCGTCCCGTCCGCGCAGCCCTGAGGAGCGCGCCCGGCTCGACCACGGCAGCCGCGACCTCCTCGCCCTCGCCGCGCTGCTCCACGACATCGGCAAGGTGGCGGGCGCCACGGACCACAGCGTCGAGGGCGCCGTCCGGGCCGGCCCGATCCTCGACCGGATGGGCGTCGCGCCCGCCCAGCGGGACGTGGTCGTCCGGCTGGTCCGCCACCACCTCGTGCTCGCGGAGCTCGCGACGACGCGCGACCCGGACGACCCCACCACGCTCGCCGAGCTGCTCGACGCCGTCGAGCACCGCGGCGACCTCCTCGAGCTGCTGCGGGCGCTGACCGAGGCGGATGCCGTCGCGGCCGGTCCGAAGGCCTGGACGGCATGGCGCGCCCAGCTCGTCGACGACCTCACCGCCCGGGCACGACGGGCCCTCGGGATACCCTGAGGGCGTCCCTGCCGCCGCGCGAAGGAAGCTCCGTGTTCGCCACGCTCTCCGACCGGCTCACCGCCACCTTCCGTTCCCTGCGCGGCAAGGGCCGGCTCTCCGAGTCGGACATCGACGCGACGGTCTCGCAGATCCGCCGCGCGCTGCTCGACGCCGACGTCGCGGTGCCGGTCGTCCGGGAGTTCACGGCGACGGTGCGGGAACGGGCGAGCTCGGCCGAGGTCTCGGAGGCGCTCAAGCCGGGGCAGCAGGTCGTCAAGATCGTCTACGAAGAGCTCGTCTCGATCCTCGGCGGCACCGCTCGGCCGCTGACCTTCGCCAAGACGCCGCCGACCGTCATCATGCTCGCCGGCCTCCAGGGCTCGGGCAAGACGACCCTCGCCGGCAAGCTCGGCCACTGGCTGCGCGAGCAGGGCCACACGCCGCTGCTGGTCGCCGCCGACCTGCAGCGGCCGAACGCCGTCACCCAGCTGCAGATCGTCGGCGAGCGGGCGGACGTGCCGGTCTGGGCGCCGGAGCCCGGCAACGGCGTCGGCAACCCGATCCTCGTCGCGGCGGCCGGCGTCCGGTACGCCCGCGCCCGGCAGTACGACGTCGTCGTCATCGACACCGCCGGCCGGCTCGGCGTCGACGCCGAGCTGATGAAGCAGGCGGCGGACATCCGGGACGCGACCAGCCCGGACGAGATCCTCTTCGTCCTCGACGCCATGGTCGGCCAGGACGCGGTCACGACGGCGCAGGCGTTCGCCGAGGGCGTCGGCTTCACCGGCGTCGTGCTCACCAAGCTCGACGGCGACGCCCGGGGCGGCGCCGCCCTGTCCGTCGCGCGGGTCACCGGGTCCCCGGTGCTCTTCGCGTCCACGGGCGAGAAGGTCACCGACTTCGACCGCTTCCACCCGGAGCGGATGGCCTCACGCATCCTCGACATGGGCGACGTGCTCACCCTCATCGAGCAGGCCGAGCGGACCTTCGACCAGGCCCAGGCCGAGGAGCTCGCCAACAAGCTGACCGGCGACGGCGACTTCACGCTGCAGGACTTCCTCACCCAGATGCAGCAGATCCGCCAGATGGGCTCGATGAAGAAGCTCCTCGGGATGCTGCCCGGGATGAACCAGGTGCGCGAGCAGCTGGAGAGCTTCGACGAGCGCGAGATCGACCGCGTCGAGGCGATCGTCCGCTCGATGACGCCCGGCGAGCGCGCCAACCCCAAGATCATCAACGGCTCCCGGCGGGCGCGCATCGCCCGCGGCTCCGGCACCACGGCGGCCGACGTCAACCAGCTCCTCGACCGGTTCGAGCAGGCCAAGACGATGATGCGGTCGATGGCGCGCGGCGGCGGCCGGCCGGGCATGCCCGGGATGGGCGCACTGCCCGGCGGCGGCAAGAAGTCGCGCGGGCGCACGGCGCCGCCGCCGCAGGTCCGCCGCAGCAAGTCCGGCAACCCGGCCAAGCGTGCCGCCGAGGACCGGGCCGCCGTCGAGCGCGCCGCGACCGCGCCGAAGGCGGGCTCGGCGTTCGGGCTCGGGGCCCAGACCCCGCCGGAGGACTTCGACCCCACGTCGCTGTCCCTGCCCGGCGGCCTCGAGAAGTACCTGGGCCGCTAGCGGCCGCGTCGTGACGGACCGGCTGCACCTGCGCGGCGTCGTCGTCGCCGACGACGAGCACGAGGCCGGCGAGTGCTGGGTGGTCGACGGCCGGCTCACCTTCGCACGCCCGCCGGGCGGCGCCGACCGCACGATCGAGGGCTGGGTCCTGCCCGGCCTGGTCGACGTCCACTGCCACGTCGGGCTCGCCCGGGAGGGCGCCGTCGGCCCGGCGGTCGCCGAGGCGCAGGCGCTCGCGGACCGCGACGCCGGCACCCTGCTCATCCGCGACGCCGGCTCGCCCAGCGACACCCGGTGGGTGCACCAGCGGGCGGACCTGCCGGTGCTCCTGCGCGCCGGCCACCACCTCGCGCGCCCCAAGCGCTACCTGCGGCACTACGGCCGCGAGCTGAACGACGTCGCCGACCTGCCCGAGGCGGTCGCCGAGGAGGCCGCGGGCGGGGACGGCTGGGTGAAGCTCGTCGCGGACTGGATCGACCGGGACGAGGGGGAGCGGGCCGACCTGCGGCCGCTGTGGCCGGACGGCCTGCTCGCGGCGGCCGTCGACCGGGCGCACGCCCTCGGCGCCCGCGTCACCGCCCACACGTTCGCGCACGAGGCGATCCCGGGCCTCCTCGCCGCCGGCGTGGACTGCCTCGAGCATGGGACGGGCCTCGACGCCGCGCAGGTGGACGAGGTCGCCCGGCGCGGGGTGCCGGTGACGCCGACCATGCTCCAGCTCGAGAACTTCGAGGCGATCGCCACGAGCGCGTCCCGGTACCCGGTGTACGCCGCGCACATGCGGCGGATGCACGCCCGACGCCGGACCCACGTGCGCGACCTCTTCGACGCCGGGGTCCGGCTCCTCGTCGGGACCGACGCGGGGGGCACGATCGCGCACGGCCGCCTGCCCGAGGAGGTCGCCGCCCTCGTCCGGGCCGGCATCCCCGCGCCCGAGGCGGTCGCCGCCGCGAGCTGGCGGACCCGGGAGTACCTCGGCCGGCCCGGGATCGCCGAGGGCGCGCCCGCCGACGTCGTCGTCTACGACGCCGACCCGCGCGTCGACGTCGGCGTCCTCGCCGCACCGCGCGCCGTCGTCCTGCGCGGCGCGGTCGTCGCCGGCGCCGTGCTGGGCTGAGGCAGGCGGGCGCGGCCGCCCGTGCGGGCCGGTGCGACGGCGCCTCCCGGCGTCTGGCACAATGGCGGGCTGTACTCGGCGTGCCCGGCCCCTCTCTCCGTGCCCTGCCGTGTCCCGGGACGACCGCCCACCCTCCCCACGGGTGCGGGTGAGCGCCCCACACCTCAGCGAACCAGGAGTGACCACCACCGTGGCCGTGAAGATCCGCCTCAAGCGCCTCGGCAAGATCCGGGCGCCGTACTACCGCGTCATCGTGGCCGACTCGCGCACCAAGCGGGACGGCCGTGCGATCGAGGAGATCGGCAAGTACCACCCGACCGAGGAGCCCTCGCTCATCGACATCGACTCCGAGCGGGCGCAGTACTGGCTCGGCGTCGGCGCCCAGCCCAGCGACCAGGTCCTGGCGCTGCTCAAGGTCACCGGCGACTGGCAGAAGTTCAAGGGCCTGCCGGGGGCCGAGGGCACGCTCAAGACCGTCTCCCGCGCGACCGACTCCGCCGCGGCCGTCCAGGCCGCCGAGGCCGAGGCCGAGAAGCGCAAGGCGGCGGCCTCGCAGGCCAAGGCCGACGCTGCCGCGGACGCGGCGGCGAGCGCCAAGAGCGACGAGGCCGAGGCCGAGTGATGCTCGCGGACGCTCTCGAGCACCTCGTCCGGGGCATCGTCGACCACCCGGACGACGTGCACGTGAGCAGCCGCTCGCTGCGCCGCGGCGAGCTGCTGGAGGTCCGCGTCCACCCGTCCGACCTGGGCCGCGTCATCGG
>JBDIAU010000179.1:0-4977 GCA_039812565.1 Beutenbergiaceae bacterium | reverse complement strand
GAGAACGTGACCGTGTACGTGCTCGGCACCCGCAGCCCGGTCACCTGCCACGAGCCGGCGGGGGCGGTGGACTGGGTGACGGTCTGCGCGGTGACGGCGCCGTCGGACACGGTGACGGTGACGCCGCCGGGGGCGCCGTCGGGCACCCGGACGGTCCCGCCGAGGCTCACGACGTCGGTGCCGAGGACGACGGCGACGCCCGTGAGCTGCTGGCCCTCGGTGAGGGTGAGGGTGAGGGTGGCCGTGGCGAAGCCGTCGGCGGAGACGACCACGGTGTAGCTGCCGGGGGTGGGCAGGCCGCGCAGGATGAAGCTCCCGACGTCGCCCGGCGGGGTCAGGGACACGGTCTCCACGACCACCTGCCCGGTGGTGGCGACGACGGTCGCGCCGCCGACCGGCCCGCCGCGCCCGCTGACCGTGCCGGTGATCGAGCCGTCGCCGACCTCGAGGGCGAGCTGGACGCCGGTGCGCTCCTCGCCGGCCCCGACGTCGACGCGCTGGACGGAGGCGGCGAACCCCTGCTTGGTGACGACGAGGTCGTAGACGGCGGGCGAGGGCAGGTCGGTGACCTCGAAGGTGCCTTCCGCGCCGATCGGCACGGTGCGCACGACGGCGCCCGCGGCGCCGGTCGCGGGGGCTTCGCCGGGCTCCGGCGGCACGGTTCCCGCGAGCGGCGGGACGTCGAGCGGCAGCTGGACGGTGAGGACGGCCCCGGCGACGTCGTCGCCGACCACGGTCCCGGCGACCGTGGCGGGCACCCCGCCGACGAGCACGGTGAGCCCGGAGACGGTCCGGCCCGCCTCCACGGAGACGCGTTCGGCCTCGTCGGGCGTGGCGGCGGCGGGGTACCAGACCTCGTCGAGCCCGGCGCCGCGCACCCGCAGCGCGTACTCGCCCGCGGGGAGCTGGGTGAGGGCGAACGTGCCGTCGTCGGCGGTGGCGACCGCGGCGACGGGCGCGCCGGGGTCGGTGCCGAACGCCTCGACGGACACCCCGCCCGCGGGGGCGCCGGTGGCGAGGACGAGCACGGTCCCCTCGATGGCGGACGAGCCCGTCCCGCTCGCCGTCAGCCGGGCCTGCGCCACCTGGAGGGCGAGGTCCCGGTCGGCCGCCGAGCGGCTCACCACCGAGCTCAGCGCGACCGTGATGACGACGGCGAACACCGTCACCGCGAGCAGGAGCCCGAGCAGCCCGAGCAGCCCGCGGGAGAACCGCGGCTTCTGGACGAACACGCCCGCGGCGGCGGGCGGGGCGTCGTCGGTCGGGGCGTTGCCGGAGGGGGCGTCGGGCCCGTCGAGGCGCAGCTCGAAGGGGCGCAGCACCGGGTCGCCCACCCACGGCCGGCGGGCGGTGGCGCGCAGGCCGAGGACGAGGCTCTCGCCCGGCGGGAGGTCGAAGCCGGGCGGCTCGAACGTGAACGTGGTCCGGGCCTCGGGGTCGCGGGCGCGCAGGCGGCCCGCCTGGACGGTGTTGCCCTCGTTGTGGACCAGGACGGAGAAGCCGGCGACGGACCCGGCGGTGACGGTGGGCGGGTCGAGCCGCACGGCGGTCCGGGGCACGGGCGGGACCTCGAGCACCACCTCCTCGACGGCGATGAGGGTCGGGTCGGTGAGGTCGCGGACCTGGACGGCGATGCGCCGGTCGCCGGCGGGGACGCCGTCGGGCAGGACCACGGTGATGGGGACGGCGGCGGTCTCCTCGGGGAACAGCCGCGGGTCGGACTCCTCGACCCGCACCCAGGAGGGGTCGGCGCCGAGGACCCGCACGGCGTAGCCGGCGATGAGCGACGTCGTGTTCGTGAGGACCGCGGTGAGCACCACCGGCACGCCGGGCGCCGCGAGGAGGCGGCGCGGCTCCACCTGGAGGCGCACGTCAGCCCCCGCCCACGGGCAGGTCCTGGACCACGGGCGCGCCGCCGGTCACCGCGACGACGGCGGTCGCGACCACCCGGCCGTCGACGGTAGCCGTCACCGTGTACGTCCCGGTCGGCAGGTCGGGGAGCACGTAGGTGCCGGGGCCGCGGGAGCCGGACCCGGTGGACGTCGTCGTGCGGGGGGTGGCGCCGTCGGTGGCGGTGACGAGGACGCCGACGACGCCCGCGCCGTCGTCGGTGACGCGGCCCGTGATCGTGCCCTGGTCCGACGTCAGGACCACGCGGACCGGCGCCGGCGCCCCGCTCGCGGGGAGCGTGACGGCGGTGCTGACGGGCGCGTACCCGTCGCGGGTGAACGAGAGCGTGACGTTGCCCGGCCCGCGCAGGCCGGACAGGGTGAACGAGCCGACGGCGCCCGAGGTGAGCGTGGTCGTGGTGACGGGGGCGCCGGTGCCGCCCGCGGTGACGGTGACGCCGCCGACCCCCTGCCCGGCCTCGTCGACAACCGTGCCCGTGACGGTGCCGACGCCGCCGCGCAGCGCGACGTCGACGCCCGTGCGCTGCTCGCCGGGCCCGAGGTCGACCACCACCGTGCTGCTGCCGAAGCCGTCCTTGGCGACGGTGAGGACGTACGTGGCGGGCGTGGGGAGGTTGGGCAGGACGAACGTGCCCACCTGCCCGACCGTCGGGGTGCCGACGACGACGGGCTTGCCGTCGATCGTCGTCGTCACCGTGACCCCGCCGAGCGGGGCGGAGCCGTCGGTGACGGTCCCGGTGACCGACCCGGTGCCGGCGCCGAGGCGGACGTCGAGCGCGAAGCGCTGCTGCCCGCCGAGCACCCGCTCGGTGAGGGTGGCGGGCCGGTAGCCGGCGGCGACGAAGCTCAGCTCGTAGGAGGCCGGTGAGGGCAGGCCCGCGAACGTGTACGCGCCCGCGCCGTCGGTGGTGGTCACCCACTCCTGCGCGGGGTCGGCGCCGTCCCAGGCGGGGCGGGCGGTGACCTCGACGGGCACGGTGCCGACGGCCTCGCCGGTGCCGACGGCGCCGCTGAGCGTCGCGGGCAGGCCGGTGAGGGCGAGGTCGAGCCCGCCCGTGGTCGCGCGGGCCGCGGCGGGGACGGGCTGCGCCCCGGCCTCGTCGGGGGCGGCGGGGTACCAGACGGTGTCGTAGCCGTCGGCCTCGATCCGCAGGAGGTACTCCCCGGGGAACAGCCCGACCACGAGGTAGGTGCCGTCGGACTGGGTGGCCGCCGAGGAGACGGTGACCAGGCCGTCGGGGCTGCGGCGCAGCGCGACCACGGTGACCCGCCCGACGCCCTCGCCGTCGACGGCGCTGACGACCGTCCCGGACAGCGACGCGCCCACGCCCGCCGGCATCGGGCCGGTCTTCGGCAGCGCGCCGGCGGGCGCCCCGCCGGGGGCGGTCCCGGCGGCGGGGGCGCCGTCGGCGCCGTTCCCCGCGGCGGCGGGCGAGGCGGCGAAGAACGAGGCGGGCGCCACCTTGGTGAACGGGTCGGTGCCGAGGACGCGGCTGGTGCCGAGGAGGAACGCGACCGCCCACACGGCGACGATGGCGAGCAGGACGAGTGCGGTGAGGAGGCCCTGGCTGAGGATCGAGCGCTGCCGCAGGACCAGCTCGACGGTGGCCTCCGCGCCGCTGACCTGGGCGAGCACGGTGACGGGGCGGTCCCGGTCGGACCCGACGAGCTGGCGCGGGCCCTTGACGAGGACGGTCGCGGTGCCGACGCCGCCGGGCGGGACGGACAGCGTGGACGGGGTGATGACGGTGCGGACGGCGCGGTCGGCGTCGACGGCGCGCAGCGCCAGGTCGAGCGGCACGTTGCCGTCGTTGCTCACCTGGACGCGGAACTCCGCCCGGCCCCGGGTGCGGACGAGGGACGGGGTCGCGGCGAGCGTGAGGTGGGGGTGCGGGGGGACGACGAGGTCGACGTCGTGGTACGCCTCGCCGCCGCCGGACGCCTGGCCGGCGACGACGAACGTCACCGGGTACGTGCCCGCGGGGTAGTCGTTGGGCAGGGTCACGGTGAGCGTCACCGCGCCGGACGCCTCGGGGAACAGGGCGAGGTTGTCCGGGTCGGAGCGCACCCGCACGTCGGGCGCCCCGAGCGCCTGGACGGAGAGGGAGTCGATGACGTCCGAGGTGTTGACGATCTCCAGCGGCACGACGGCGCTGCCGCCCGGGGGCAGGTCGAGGCGTTCGACCGTGCTGCTGACCCTCATCGCCGGGACCTCATCGCCGGGTCCTCATCGCCGCGTCCCGGCGCGCTCGCCGGGCGGGGACGGCGGCATCGGCGTCGCGGAGCCGACCACCTCGGTGACCCGCGGCGCGGCGGGCGCCCAGCCGTGGGCCTCCGCGGCGAGCGTGACGACGAGCGTGAAGGACGCCTTGAGGGAGCCGCCGAGCCCCGACCAGACGTCCCGGACCCGCGCCGCGTCGTCGGCGGCGACGGTGAGCTGGACCGGGCTCGCCGGCTCGCGCGCGAGGTGCTCGGCGGGGAGCACCGGGTGGCCGAGGACGCAGGTCATGACGTCGCCGAGGAGGCCGTGCTCGTCGCGGGGGGCGCCCGCCCAGGCGCTGACGAGGTAGGAGAGCTGCACGGCGGGCAGCGGCGGCCGGCGCTCGACGCCGCCCGAGGCCGTCGTGCGGACGCCCGGCGGCCGGGGCGGCTGCGGGCTGCGGCCGACGCCGTAGAGGAAGAGGTTGACGGTCAGTCGCGTCACCTGGGCCGACCACGTGCTCGACGGCGCGTCGAACGAGACGTCGCCCTGGTCCACCGGCAGGGGGAGGGCGGTCCGCAGCAACCGTTCCAGCCCGTCGTCGACAACGGGGATGAGCACGCCGCCACCCTGCCCTCGGGCCCGAAGGGCGAGCATCGGTAATCGCTACCGATGTTGCGCCGCAGGTCTCGACGGGCCGGGCGTGCGGGCGGGATGCTCGCTGCGGCCGGACCGGGGGAGGGTGCGATGGCGGCGGTGGCGGACGTCGAGGAGCAGGTCGTTGCGGCCTTCGGTGCGGGCGCCCGGGTGCGGGCGGCGCTGGCGCTCGCCGTCGGGCGGCGGGGCGACGCCCCGCACGCGGCCCTG
>JBDIAU010000178.1:0-4988 GCA_039812565.1 Beutenbergiaceae bacterium | reverse complement strand
CCCGGAGGATCTCGGAGCCGGCCAGGCTCTCGGACCCCGGGACGCGTGGCTCACCGGACTCCAGCCGGTCGAACAGCCCGCTGCCGCCGACCCCGAACAGGCCGAACGCCAGCGACGCGGCGATGACGACGACCCAGGTGACGACGGTGATGCGCGGGTGATGGGCGACGGCACGTCCCAGCCGTTCGAACACGCAGGCATGCTACGGCCCGGCGTACCGCCCCCGAGGTCGGGTCGCGGGCCGCGGGCCCGCCTGGCGGCCGCACTGCGGGCCCGTGCCTACGCTCGGGGGGTGGACCTCTTCGACGCCGCGGCCGCCGACGACGACGGCCTGCCCGCCGTGCTGCCCGGGGCGCCGCTGGCCGTGCGGATGCGCCCGCGGACGCTGGCCGAGATCGTCGGCCAGGACCACCTGACGGCCCCCGGCTCCCCGGTGCGCCGCCTGGTCGACGCGGGCGACGGCGACCGCCGCGGACCGTCCTCGGTGGTCCTGGCGGGCCCGCCCGGCACGGGCAAGACGACGTTGGCGTACCTGGTGGCCCGGGCGGGCGGCCGCCGCTTCGTGGAGCTCTCCGCCGTGAGCGCCGGCGTCCGGGAGGTGCGCGCCGTCGTCGAGGAGTCCCGGCGTGCCCTCGCGACCGGCGGCCGCGAGACCGTGCTGTTCGTCGACGAGGTGCACCGCTTCTCGAAGGCGCAGCAGGACGCGCTCCTGCCGAGCGTCGAGAACCGCTGGGTCACCCTCGTGGCCGCGACCACGGAGAACCCCGGCATCGCGGTCATCGCGCCGCTGCTGTCCCGGTCCCTGCTGGTGACGCTGCGGCCCCTCGACCCCGAGTCGCTGGCCGTGCTCGTGCGGCGGGCGGTGGCCGACGAGCGCGGCCTGGGCGGGCGCGTGGTCCTCGACGACGCCGCGCTCGAGCACCTCGTCCGGCTCGCCGGGGCCGACGCCCGCAAGGCGCTCACGATCCTCGAGGCGGCCGCGGCCGCGGCGACCGTCGACGACGGCGGGGCGCCGGCACGGGTGGACCTGGCCGCCGTCGAGCGGGCGGTCGACGTCGCCGCCGTGCGCTACGACCGTGCCGGTGACCAGCACTACGACGTGACCAGCGCGTTCATCAAGTCCATGCGCGGCAGCGACGTCGACGCCGCCCTGCACTACCTGGCGCGGATGGTGGTCGCGGGGGAGGACCCCCGGTTCATCGCCCGGCGCGTCGTCATCGCGGCGGCCGAGGACGTCGGGATGGCCGACCCCACGGCGCTGCAGACCGCCGTCGCCGCCGCACAGGCCGTCGCGCTCATCGGCATGCCCGAGGCCCGGATCGTGCTCGCCGAGGCGGTCGTGCACGTGGCGACGGCACCGAAGTCGAACGCCGCGTACACGGCGATCGACGCCGCCATCGCCGACGTCCGGTCCGGGCGGGGCGGGCCCGTCCCGGTCCACCTGCGCGACGCGCACCACCCCGGAGCCGCGCGCCTCGGCGCCGGCCAGGGGTACCGGTACGCGCACGACGAGCCGCACGGCGTCGCCGCCCAGCAGCACGCGCCGGACGACCTCGCCGGCACCGTCTACTACCGGCCGACGGCGCGCGGCGCCGAGCGGGAGCTCGGCACCCGGCTGGCCCGGATCCGCGCGGTCCTGGGCGCCGCCCCCGACCCCGACCCCGACCGTTGAGCTCTGCGTTCGGGGGCGCCGGCGACCACCCGGACGCCCCCGAACGCAGAGCTCAACGGAGGATCGCGGGTTTGCTAGGATGCCGCGGTTGCCCGGACGGTTCCACGCCCGGGCCGACCCGAGTCCCGGCCTCGCGCCGGGGCCACCCCTGGGGCCCTAGCCACCGAGTTGGCCCCACCCTGACGGGCACCCGCCCTGCTCAGGTGTGACGTCTCGACAACGACAGGATCCACCCACCCATGACCTCCACCAACCGCGCGCGCCGCCAGGTGCGCCTCTCCCGCTCGCTCGGGATCGCGCTGACCCCGAAGGCCGTCAAGTACTTCGAGAAGCGCCCCTACGGGCCGGGCGAGCACGGCCGCGCCCGCCGCCGCACCGAGAGCGACTACGCCGTCCGGCTCAAGGAGAAGCAGCGCCTGCGCGCCCAGTACGGCATCCGCGAGGCCCAGCTCCGCCGGACCTTCGAGGAGGCCCGCCGCGAGTCCGGCCTGACCGGTGAGTCCCTCGTCGAGCTCCTCGAGATGCGGCTCGACGCCCTCGTCCTGCGCGCCGGCTTCGCCCGCACGATCGCCCAGGCCCGCCAGGTGGTCGTCCACCGGCACGTGCTCGTCGACGGCCAGCTCGTGGACCGCCCCTCGTTCCGCGTCCGCCCCGGCCAGGTCATCCAGATCAAGCCGCGCAGCCAGGCGACGACGCAGTTCCAGGTGGCCGCCGCCGGCGCCCACCGCGACGTCCTGCCGAACGTCCCGGGCTACCTCGACGTCTCCCTCGAGAAGCTCCGCGCCGAGCTGGTCCGCCGGCCGAAGCGCGAGGAGGTCCCCGTGACCTGCGACGTCCAGCTCGTCGTCGAGTACTACGCCCGCTGACCTGCGCAGTCGACGCCCCGGCCCGGCCCGTCCGCGCCGGGGCGTCGTCGCGTCGTGAGGCGCCGCGCTAGTGTCGGCACCGCACACCAGCCTCGACCAGCAAGGAGCAGCCATGTCCGGAGGCGACATCGCCGGCCTCATCTCGGCGGTCGCGTTCGTGGCCCTCGTGGGCTTCCTCGCCGTGCCGCTGGTCAAGCTCGGCCGGGTGTTCGACGAGGCCAGGGTCTCGGTCAAGCAGGTCACCGACCACGCGGTGCCCGTCATCGACGAGGCCGCGGTGACCATCACGCAGACGAACAACCAGCTCATGCGGGTCGACACGATCACCACGTCGGCCGCCGAGGTGTCGACCAACGTCTCGGCCCTCACCTCCCTGGTCGCCGCCACGGTGGGCGGCCCGCTCATCAAGGTCGCCGCGTTCAGCTTCGCGGTGCGCAGCGTCCTGAGCCGCGGCCGGCGCAAGGAGCGCTCGTGACCCGCCGGCTGTTCTGGATGGGGCTCGGCGCCGTCGCGACGGTCGTGGTCATCCGCCGGGTGCGCAAGACGTTCGGCCCGTACGCGCAGGCCGCGGCCCCCGTCACCGGTCTCGTGGAGCAGGTCAAGAAGACCGTCGGGGAGATCCGCACGACCATGACCGAGCACGAGGCCGAGCTCCGCGCGATGCTCGTCGAGGACGCCGGCAACCCCGACCGGCCCCGCTCCGACCCCCGCACCCAGCCGCACAAGCGCAGCTGGACCAGCGGCGAGGACGAGGACGAGGAGCTCTACTCCTTCTAGCCCCGGTCCACCCCGCACCCGATCGACCGCGGGACTGCCCGCGCCCGAGGAGACGTTGACACCGCTATGCGCACCGCCGAGATCCGCCGCCGCTGGCTCGACTTCTTCGAGAGCCGCGGGCACGTCGTCGTCCCGTCGGCGTCGCTCATCTCCGAGGACCCGACGCTGCTGTTCACCGTGGCCGGCATGGTGCCCTTCATCCCGTACATGCTCGGCCAGCGCACGCCCCCGGCGCCGCGCCTGACCAGCGTGCAGAAGTGCGTGCGCACCCTCGACATCGAGGAGGTCGGCAAGACCACCCGCCACGGCACGTTCTTCCAGATGAACGGCAACTTCTCCTTCGGGGACTACTTCAAGGAGGGGGCGATCTCCTACGCGTGGGACCTCGTCACCGGGTCCCAGGAGGACGGCGGCTACGGCTTCGACCCCGACTCGATCTGGGTGACGGTCTTCCACGACGACGACGAGGCGGCCGGCCTCTGGCGGTCCGTCGCGGGCCTGCCGGACGAGCGCATCCAGCGGCGCGGGATGAAGGACAACTTCTGGTCGACGGGCCAGCCCGGACCCGCCGGGCCGTGCTCCGAGATCTACGTCGACCGCGGCCCCGAGTTCGGGCGCGAGGGCGGGCCGATCGTCGACGAGGACCGCTACCTGGAGATCTGGAACCTGGTCTTCATGCAGTACGAGCGGGGCGCGGGCGGCGGCAAGGAGAACTTCCCGCTGCTCGGCGAGCTCAAGCAGAAGAACATCGACACGGGCATGGGCCTCGAGCGCGTCGCGTACCTCCTGCAGGGCGTCGACAACATGTACGAGATCGACGAGGTCTTCCCCGTCATCCGCACCGCGCAGGAGCTGTCGGGCCGCCGCTACGGCGCCCACCGCGACGACGACGTGCGCATGCGCGTCGTCGCGGACCACGTCCGCTCGGCGCTCATGCTCATCGGCGACGGCGTCAAGCCCTCCAACGAGGGCCGCGGCTACGTGCTGCGCCGCCTCCTGCGCCGCAGCGTCCGCGCGATGCGCCTGCTCGGCGTCGACGAGCCCGCGCTGCCTGCGCTGCTGCCCGTGTCCAAGGATGCGATGGCCGAGTCCTACCCGGAGCTCGAGCGCGACTTCGCTCGGATCTCCCAGGTCGCGTACGGCGAGGAGGAGGCGTTCCGGCGCACCCTCGCGGCCGGCACGACGATCCTCGACACCGCCGTGCGCGCGGTGCGCGACACCGGCGGCCAGGAGCTGAGCGGTGCCGCGGCGTTCGCGCTGCACGACACGTACGGCTTCCCGATCGACCTCACCCTCGAGATGGCGGCCGAGCAGGGCCTCACCGTCGACGAGCCGGCGTTCCGCTCGTTGATGACCGAGCAGCGGCAGCGCGCCCGCGCCGACGCCCTGGCCAAGAAGGTCGGGCACGCGGACACGAGCGCGTACACCGCCTTGCACGGCGAGCTCGAGGCCCCCGTCCGCTTCCTCGGGTACGAGGAGACGTCGGCCCGGGCGCACGTCGTCGGCCTCCTCGTCGACGGCGTCCCCGCCCCGACGGCGACGGCCCCCGCCCAGGTGGAGGTCATCCTCGACCGCACGCCGTTCTACGCCGAGGCCGGCGGCCAGCTCGCCGACCAGGGCACGATCGTGCTCGACGGCGGCGGGAGCATCGACGTCGACGACGTCCAGGCGCC
>JBDIAU010000177.1:0-4997 GCA_039812565.1 Beutenbergiaceae bacterium | reverse complement strand
CAAGGACGTCATCGTCGACATGATCTGCTACCGGCGGCGGGGTCACAACGAGGGCGACGACCCGTCGATGACCCAGCCGGTCATGTACCGGCTCATCGAGAAGAAGCGCAGCGTCCGCAAGCTGTACACCGAGTCCCTCATCGGCCGCGGCGACCTCACGGTCGAGCAGGGCGAGGCCGCCCTGCAGCACTTCCACGCCGAGCTCGAGCGGGCGTTCACCGAGACGCGCGTCTCGCGCCCGCGCGAGGAGGACGCGTACGAGCAGGTCGCCGGCCTCGAGCGGCCCGAGTCGCAGCTCGAGGACGCGGGCACGATGGTCGGCTGGCGCTCGGCGGTCCACCCGGACGTCCTCACCCGGATCGGCCAGGCGCACGTGAGCCCGCCGGAGGGCTTCACCGTCCACCCAAAGCTCATGCCGCTGATGCAGCGGCGCGAGCAGATGTCGCGCGAGGGCGGCGTCGACTGGGCGTACGCCGAGCTCCTCGCGTTCGGCTCGCTCCTCATCGAGGGCACACCGGTGCGGCTGGCGGGGCAGGACTCCCGCCGCGGCACGTTCGTCCAGCGCCACGCCGTCCTCCACGACCGGGTGACCGGCGCGGAGTGGACGCCGCTGATGTACCTCGCGGCGGACCAGGCGAAGTTCTTCGTCTACGACTCCTCGCTGAGCGAGTTCGCCGCGATGGCGTTCGAGTACGGCTACTCCGTGGAGCGGCCCGAGGCGCTCGTGCTGTGGGAGGCGCAGTTCGGCGACTTCGCGAACGGCGCCCAGACCATCCTCGACGAGTTCATCTCCTCGTCGGAGCAGAAGTGGGGCCAGCGCTCCTCGGTGGTCCTCCTGCTGCCGCACGGCTACGAGGGCCAGGGGCCGGACCACTCCTCGGCGCGGATCGAGCGGTACCTCCAGCTCGCCGCCGAGAACAACCTCACCGTCGCGCAGCCGAGCACCCCGGCCTCGTACTTCCACCTCCTGCGCCGGCAGGCGTACGACCGGCCGCGGCGCCCGATGGTCGTCTTCACGCCGAAGTCGATGCTGCGCCACCGGGCCGCGGTCTCGCCCGTCGACGACTTCACCACCGGCGCCTTCCGTCCCGTCCTGCCGGACACGACGGCGCGCGGGTCCGTGACCCGCGTCCTGCTCTGCTCGGGGAAGGTCTACTACGACCTCGACGCCGAGCGCGCCCGCCGGCAGGACGACGCGACGGCGATCGTGCGCCTCGAGCAGTACTACCCCCTCGACGTCACTGCCCTGACCTCCGAGCTCGACCGCTTCCCCGACGCGGACCTCCTCTGGGTGCAGGACGAACCGGCCAACCAGGGTGCCTGGTGGTTCGTCTCGCAGACGCTCACCCCTGCCCTGGGTGGGCGTACCCTCGGCCTCGTCTCGCGCCCGGCGTCGGCCTCGCCGTCGACCGGGTCGCACCGGACTCACGAGCGCGAGCAGGCCGCGCTCATCGACCAGGCATTCACCCGGTGATCGGCACCGGGACGGCGTGGAGGATCTTGTGACGGAGGACGTCCGCATCTGTGTGCTCGGAGACGAGCTGGTGGCGGGCCAGGGCGACGCCCGTGGCCTCGGCTGGGTGGGGCGCGTCGTCGCCCGCACCCAGGTGGACCCGCTGCCGTTCGTCTCGGCGCTCGCGGTGCCCGGCGAGACGACGACGGCGATGGCCGCCCGCTGGGAGAGCGAGACGGAGCGGCGGTTCGCGCCCGGCGCCGACAACCGGCTCGTCCTCGCCCTCGGCAGCGCGGACCTGAGCGCGGGCATCTCGCTCGCCCGCAGCCGGCTCAACGTCGCGAACATCCTGGACGCCGCCAACGCGCGGCACGTCCCGACGTTCGTCGTCGGCCCGCCGCCGCACCCCGGGGTCGAGCCGTCGCGGTTGGCCGAGCTCTCGGCGGCGTTCGACGACGTGTGCTTCCGCCGGCGCGTCCGCTACGTGGAGACGTTCGAGCCGCTGCGCTCGCACGAGCAGTGGCTCGCCGACCTCGCCGCCGGCGACGGCGTCCATCCCGGCCAGGCCGGCTACGGCCTGCTCGCGTGGCTCGTCCTGCACAACGGCTGGAGCGACTGGCTCGGCGTCGACGCCTCCGACTGAGAGGCCCTTGACCGAGCCGGCCTCGTCCGAGACGGCGCCGACCGGTCAGTCCTGCGGGCCGCGGCGCACGTCGACGTCGCCCGAGATCGTGTTCACCGTCAGCCAGCACCCGGTGGCGTCCGTCTGCTCCTGCACCGACGTGCTGCCCGCCGTCTTGCGGTCGGCACCGTCGACGGTGACCCGCCCGCTCATCGTGCGGGCCGTGAGGACGAGCCCGCAGCCGTCGGGCAGCTCGACCCCGACCCTCCCGGACACGGCGTTGACGCTCATCACGGACGTCGCGAGCGTGGTCCCGAGCCGGACCGCCCCGGAGACGGTGGAGACCTCGGCGCGCGGCAGGGCGCCGTCGACCCCGACGGCGCCGGAGACGGTGCTCACCCGCGCCGCGCCGTCGTGCCCGGTGACGACGACGCCGCCGGAGACGGCCTTGACGTCCGCCAGGCCGTGCCCACCCTCGATCCGCACGGCTCCGGAGGCGGTGCCGACCGAGACGTCCTCGGCGACGCCGCCGACCACGACGTCGGCGACGGCGGTCCCCACCTTCAGGCCCGCGCCGCGGGGCAGCAGGACGCGCACGTCCGCGACGTCCCGCGCCCGGTAGCTGCGCAGCCGCGTGAGCCAGCCGTCCCAGCCGAGGAACGGGTAGCCGACGGTGAGCCGGTCCTCCTCGAGCCGCGCCTCGAGCGGGTGGCCCAGGACGGCGCGCACCTCGACCCGCGTGACGGCCTCGTCCCAGGCGACCACCTCGGCCCGGCCCCCGATGAGCTGGAGCCGGACGGCGCGGACCGCCGGCACGTCGATCGTCTGCGGACCGGGCACCACCCACGTGCTGGTTCCCACGACTGCGTCCCCTCACTCGTCCCGCCGGCGGGCAGCGGCCCGCCGACCGGTCTCAGCCTAGGCGCGCGAGCGGGGCGGCAGGCCCGGCGACGGCCTGCGGTCAGGGCCGCGCGGGCACCTCGAGGACCACCTTGCCGAACGCCTCGCCGGAGAGCAGCCGCTCGAACGCGGCCCCGGCCTGGCCGACGGGCCGCACCGAGTCGAGCACGGGCCGGGTGCCGGTGGCGACGAGCAGGGCCTGGACGCGCGCGAGCTCGGTGCGGGTGCCCATGGTGACGCCGTGGATGCGCAGCGACCGGAAGAAGACGCGGCGCAGCTCGGCGGGCGGCGCCTCCCCCGTGGTCGCCCCGGCGACGAGCAGGACGCCGCCCGGCGCGAGCGCGCGCAACGAGTGCGCCCACGTCGCCGCGCCCGCCGTGTCGACGACGGCGTCCACCTGGGCCGGCAGCCGCGCACCCGCCTCGAACGTGGCGTGCGCGCCCAGACCCTCGGCCCGCCGTCGGCGCTCCTCGTCCCGGCCCGTGACCCAGACGCGCAGCCCGCAGGCGCGGGCGAGCAGGATCGCGGCGCTCGACACCCCACCGCCGGTGCCCTGGACGAGCACCGTCTGGCCGGGCCGCAGCCCGCCGGAGGTGACGAGCATCCGGTAGGCGGTGAGGAACGTCGTCGGCAGGCAGGCCGCCTCCGCCCAGGTCAGCGCGGGGTCCTTGGGCACGAGGTTGCGCGCCGGGACCCAGACCTCGGGTGCGAGGGTGCCGGGGTGGCGCTCCGAGAGCAGGCTGCGCCGCGGGTCGAGCGTCTCGTCGCCGTCGAAGCCGGGCGTGGCGACGACGGCGTGCACGAGGACCTCGCGGCCGTCGTCGGCGACGCCCGCGGCGTCGGTGCCGAGCACCATCGGCAAGGACTCCTGCGCCAGCCCGACGCCGCGCAGGCTCCACAGGTCGTGGTGGTTGAGGGTGGCCGCCCGGACCCGCACCCGCACCCAGTCCGGCGGCACGCCCGGCGGGCGCACGCCCGGGGCACGGCCGGCGAGCTCGGGGGCGACGACGAGGCCGGACAGCGGGTCGTCGGCGGCCGTGGCGGTCGCGTACACGTACGTCATCCGTCGACCCTAGGCGCCGCGGGCCTCAGGTGACGAGGAGGCCGACCACCCAGGCCGCCGTCGTGACGAGCGCGCCCGCGAGCTCGACGAGCAGGGTGATGCCAGCGGCCGTGAGCGCCGCCAGCGTGGCGGGCCACGCGCGGGCGGGGTCGCGCAGACGCGCCAGCTCGGCGAGGTAGACGCCGAGCACGAAGCCGACGACGAGCCCGACCACGGGGATCACGAAGAAGCCGACGACGGCGGCGAGCCCGCCCCAGGCGAGCGTCGAGCCGGGCACCTCGGCGCGGCGCAGGTGGCGCCCCGCGATCAGGTACTTGCCGACGGCGGCCGCGCCGGTGGCGCCGACGGCGACGGCGAGGACCGCCCAGCCCGCCGGCCCGCCGGTGACGACGGCCCAGACGGCGACGGCGCCGAAGACGAGGAGGGCGCCGGGCAGCACCTGGACGACGACGCCGACGAGCCCGAGGACGACGACGACGCCGACGACGACCTCGCCGACGGGGCTCACGGCACCCCCACCGCGGCCGGCGTCATCCGCTCACCAGACGACGGCCAGCGCGACGTTGAGGACGATGAGCCCCATCGTCGAGCCGACGAGGGCCGGGGTCGCCTTCTCGGGGCGCCGGGAGCCGAGCAGGACGAGGCCGAGGACGGCGAGCGCGACGAGCGCCTTGACGCCGACCTTGACGTGGTTGAGGTCCGCCCCGCCGGCCTCGAGGAGCCCGACGAGCAGGACGCCGGTGACGACCGCGGTGAGGACGCCGTGGAGGGTGCCCTTCGGGATGCCGCCGCGGCGGACGGTGGTCGCGAGGCCACCGAGGGCGACGGCCCACCCGAGCAGGTGGAGCACCAGGACGACGTTCTCGAGCAGATCCATGGGACAAGCCTAGGTGGCCGCGCCGGACGCCCCGGTCACGCGCCGCCCTCCCGCCCGGCCCCTGCGCCGCCCGGACGCCGCG
>JBDIAU010000176.1:0-5005 GCA_039812565.1 Beutenbergiaceae bacterium | reverse complement strand
CGCGGCGGGCGGACCAGATCCCGGCCAGGTCGTCTCGAAGCTGCTTGCCGACCCGGTACGGGCTGTCGAGGAGCGCGGTGGTGACGAACTCGATCACGGCGGTCGCGACCGGCTCAGGCAGCTTCGTGGCGAGGGCTCGTTGCGCGGGAGGGGTCAGGACGAGCTCGTAGCGGGCCGGCGAGGTCACGGCCGCAGACGTCGGACGGCGTCGACGCCGCGGATGACGTCACCGCGGGCGTAGGCGGCGTCGGCTTCGCGGATGTCGGCCAGGGCGGCGGGATCGGACAGCACGTCGATCGTCTCCTCGAGCTGGGCGAGGTCGTCCGGGCTGATGATCACCGCGGCGGGCTGGCCGTTGCGGGTGACGACCACACGTTCGTGGTGGTGCTCGACGCGGTCGACGACCTCGCTGAGGTGGTCGCGCACCGCGCGCAGAGATTCGGTGCTCATGACCACAATTGTGGCGCTGCGCGTCGGCGTTGTCGACCGGCGGGCGGGTTCACAGCCGCAGCCGGCCCGCTGGCCCTCGCATGTCAGGACGACCGTTCGCCGTGGTGCTCGACACGGTCGAGCACCTCCCGCCGTCGCGACACCCGACGCCCCCGACACCATAACGCCGCAGCGCTTGCACCCTGCTAGCGTCGGCTTCCATGACGACCCTTTACATCCGCGACGTCTCCGACGAGGTCGTCGAGGCGCTCAAGGAACGCGCGGCGGCGGAGGGCAGGTCGCTGTCGGCCTACGTCGCGAGGGAGCTCGCGAGGATCGCCGCCCGGCCCACCAACGCGCAGATCGTCGAGCGGCTCCGGGACCAGGACCGCTCGGCGGGACCGACGGCGCAGGAGATCCTCGACGCGGTCGAGGCCGGCCGTCGGTGATCGTGATCGACGCCTCGGCCGTGGTCGAGGCCCTCGTCGGCCGCGACGTCGACAGCGAGCTGATGAACGCCCTCGCCGGCGAGGTGGCCGCTCCGCACCTGCTCGACGTCGAGGTGCTCTCCGTGCTGCGCGGACTGACGCTCGGCGGGAAGCTCATGCCCGACGCGGCGGAGACCGCCCGCCGGGACCACCGCGCGTTCACCATCACCCGCTACGAGGCCGCGCCCCTCGCCGACCGCATCTGGCAGCTGCGCCACCACCACACGAGCTACGACGCCGCCTACCTCGCCCTCGCCGAAGGCCTCGCCGCCCCGCTCTACACCTGCGACGCCAAACTCGCCGCCGGTGGGCACCACGCGCAGGTGCGGGTCGTGCCCACGTCGCGCTGAGCCGACCCGGCCGGGACCTCGCGACTTCCGCCTGGCCCCGGAGCCGATCGCGGACGACGCCACCCGGTCGGCCCCGCAGCGCAGGATCCGCGCCTGGCGCCACGACGCCCGTCGCGCTCACGTCGATGCGCTGCCGGGTCCTCGGGCATGGGCCCCCGGCAGACACGACGTCGGGGCCCTCGCTGCCACCCGACGGGGCCGAGCAACTCCCCCGTCGGCGACGGCACGTTCTGGACCCGGGATGGACGCCCCACCGGCTGCTGCCGAGCGAGCGAGTCGAGGTTCGCCCGATTCAGCGCTTCCACGAACCAGGGTCAGCCCCAACCGCGACCGACTTCCACGTCCAGCAGTGCCCGCTGATCCCGGCGCACCAACACGATCAACCGGGACATGCCGCAAGCAGACGGATGATTCAATGGCGGATGATTCAACAGGACCGTCGGCTCAACGAGCCGGAGCCGGCTCTTATCCACCCCGCCGAAGGGTTCGTGATCGCCCCATGACCTCCCCCGACACGACCGCCCCCGTCGACGCCTCCCCGCTGATCAGCTCCGCGACGCCGGCACCCAATCTGAACGACGCCCGCATCGTTGTGGTCGGCGGCGGCATGACCGGCCACCGCTTCGCTGACCGGCTGCGCACCCAGGACCCTGACGGCTCCTGGCACCTCACTGTCATCGGTGAGGAGGCAGAGCAGCCCTACGACCGGGTGCACCTCTCCGACTTGTTCACGAGCCACGACGCGAGCCTGCTCACCCTCGACTCCTCCGTGTGGGACGACCCGCGGATCACGCTCGTGACGGGCGACAAGGTGGAGGCGATCGATCGCGACGCCCAGTTCGTGACGACAGCGTCCGGGACGACCTTCTCTTATGACCGCCTCGTGCTCGCGACCGGCTCGTGGGCGTGGGCGCCGCACGCGGAGGGCAGGGACCTGCCCGGCTCGTTCAGCTACCGCACCGCCGAGGACGTCGAGCGCATGTGCGAGTGGGTCGCGACGCGTGGCAAGGCCCTCGGGCGTCCGCTGCGGGGCGTGGTCGTCGGCGGCGGCGTGCTGGGGTTGGAGGCTGCCGCGGCCCTGAGGAACATGGACGTCGACACGACCGTCGTCGAGTTCGCCGACCGCCTCATGAGTGTCCAGCTCGACCAGGGCGGCGGGGAGATGCTGCGCCTGCCCATCGAGGATCTCGGGATCCATGTGCGCACGAACGTCGGGGCCACGCTCTTCACGCCGGCGGGTGACGGGGCGATGGGCACCGCGTACCTCTCCGACGAGACCGAGCTGCCCGCCGACGTCGTCGTCTTCTCCACCGGCATCCGCCCGCGCGACCGCCTGGCTCGCGAGGCCGGGCTCGCGATCGGCGAGCGCGGCGGCGTGGTGGTCGGCGACACCTGCAAGACCTCCGACCCGATGATCTGGGCCATCGGCGAGTGCGCCTCCTTCGACGGCGTGTGCGCGGGCCTCATCGCCCCCGGAAACGACATGGCCGACGTCGTCGTCGACCGCTTCCTGGGCGGCAAGCGCACCCATCATCGCGCCGACGACGGCACGAAGCTCAAGGGCGTTGGCGTCGAGGCCGCCGCCTTCGGCGACGTCAACGCCATCAGCCCCAACGCGCTCGAGGTATCGACCGTCGACCCCGTGAACCGCAAGTACCGCAAGCTGGTGATGTCCGACGACGGCAAGCTTCTGCTGGGCGGGGTGTTCGTCGGCGACATCGAGCTGTACTCGCAGCTGCGTCCGCTGATCGGCCGCGAGCTCGGCGCCGACCCGTCCGCCGTGATCGCCCCCGCGGGCGTCGGGATGGCCGACACCGCGCTCCCCGACGACGCGATCGTCTGCTCGTGCAACAACGTCGACGCGGGCACGATCCGCCACGCCGTAGTCGAGCAGAGCTGTCACACGATCGGCGCGATCAAGGCGTGCACCACGGCCGGGACGGTGTGCGGCTCGTGCGTGCCCACGCTCACCAAGATCCTCAACCAGGAGCTCGTGAAGACCGGCATCACCGTCTCCCGCGCCCTGTGCGAGCACTTCGACATGCCCCGCGCCGACCTGTTCGCGCTCGTCGAGCTGAGTGGCCAGCGGACCTTCAGCGAGATCGTCACGGCCTTCGGCACCGGCCGCGGCTGCAACGTGTGCCGACCCGTCGTGGCCTCGATCCTTGCGACGCTCGGGGCCATCACCGGCCGGCAGCACAGCCCCGTGGGGCGCCAGCTCGGCGCGTTGCAGGACACCAACGACCACGTCATGGCGAACATCCAGAAGGACGGCACGTACTCGGTGATCCCCGCGATGCCGGCGGGCGAGGTGACGCCCGAGAAGCTGCTGGTCTTCGCCCAGGTGGCCAAGGACTACGGCCTGTACGTCAAGGTCAACGGCGCCCAGCGGATCGGCATGTTCGGGGTCCGCCTCGAGCAGCTCCCCGAGATCTGGAAGCGCCTCGTCGACGCCGGGTTCGAGTCCGGCCACGCGTACGGCAAGTCGCTGCGCATGGTGAAGTCGTGCCTGGGAACCAACTGGTGCCGCTACGGCGTACAGGACTCGACCACCATGGCCGTCGCCCTCGAGAAGCGCTATCGCGGCCTGCGGTCCCCACACAAGCTGAAGCTCGGCGTCTCGGGCTGTGCGCGCGAGTGCGCCGAGGCGCAGGCCAAGGATGTCGGTGTCATCGCGACCAACCGTGGCTGGAACCTGTATGTCGGCGGCAACGGCGGCGCGCAGCCGGCGCACGGCAAGCTGCTCGTCGAGGACCTCGACGACGAGACGCTCGTGCGATGCATCGATCGCTTCCTCATGCTCTACGTCCGCGAGGCCGACAAGGTGCAACGCACCGCCCGGTGGGTCGAGGAGCGTCCGGGTGGCATCGAGGAGCTGCACCGCGTGATCGTCGACGACACCCTCGGGATCGGCGCGGAGCTCGAGGCGGCCATGCAGCGCCACGCCGACACCTACGTCGACGAGTGGGCCGAGGTGGTCCACGATCCGGAGCGCACCGCCAAGTTCGTCTCCTTCGTCAACGCGCCCGAGGCGGCCGACCCCGACCTGCGGTTCGTGCCCGAGCGCGGCCAGGTCCGCCCCGCCACCGCGGCCGACGCCGTCTCGTACCCGTCGCCCCTGGAGGCCCGTGCCCACGCCTTTGCCAGCGCCACAGAGTCCCTGGACGAGGGGATCTGATCCGATGAACCCGACCGCCGCCAGCGTCGACATGGTTCCCATCTGCCCCGTCTCGGCCCTCGAAGTCGAGCGCGGCGCCGCGGCGCTGCTCCCGGACGGCACGCAGATCGGCGTCTTCCTGCTAGATGACGGGAGCGTGCACGCCGTCCAGCAGCACGACCCGTACTCGGGCGCCAACATCCTGTCCCGGGGCCTGGTGGGCTCCCACCTGATCCCCGGCGAGGACGGGGCCGAGGGCGTGATCGTCCCGACGCTGTCCTCGCCCATGTACAAGCAGGTGTGGAACCTCGACTCGGGCGACGTGATCGATGCCGGGGGCGGCGAGGCTCTGCCCATCGACGTGTTCGACGTCGAGGTCCGCGACGGCCAGGTGCACGTGGCCGTCACCGCGCGCCGGCGCCCCGCCTCCGGCGACGCCTGATGGCGCGGTCGGACTGAGGGCCGCGGTGTCAGCCCCGCGCCGGGCTCAGCCGTGACGTCACCCCAGGCGTGGAAGCCACGACATCACGCCGCGAGGGCACTTTCGGATCTGCCTGGGCGCACCCCAGCCATCCGACTTG
>JBDIAU010000175.1:0-5017 GCA_039812565.1 Beutenbergiaceae bacterium | reverse complement strand
GCCGGCCCGGGCGCGGGGGCGCGGAGCTCGCCGTCGGGCAGGTACCGGGCCACGAGCAGGAGCGTCGCCCCGGCGCACGCCGTGACCACCACGGCCACCTGCACCGGGGCGCCGATCCCGGCCGCCGCGGCGAGCGTCCCGAGGACGGCGCCCGCGACGGCCCCGAGCGAGAACCCGGCGTGCAGCCGCGGCATCACCGCGCGGCCGAGGGCGCGCTCCACCACCGTGCCCTGGAGGTTCATCGAGACGTCCCAGGCACCGATCCCGAACGTCGCCCCGAACAGCGCCAGGGCCACGGCGGGCGCGCTCCCCGCGAGCAGGCCGAGAGCCGCGGCGCCGAACCCGGCGGCGGCGACCACCGCGGCCACGCGCGTCGTCGTCGCCGTGCCGACCCGCTCCACGACGGCGCCCGTCAGGGGCAGGGCGACGATCGACCCGAGCGCCCCGACGAGGAGGACCAGCCCCATCTGCGCCGGCTCGAGGCCGAGCGCGTCCCGGATGGCCGGCATCCGCGACACCCACGCGGCGAAGACGAGGCCGTTGAGCAGGAAGACGCTGAAGACGGCCGTGAGGGCACGCGCCGCGGGCGGGCGGTCGGCGGTCACGGCGCTCATGCGGCGCGGGACGCCGCGGCGAGCGACGCGTTCTCGAGGGTCGCCGCACCCGCAGGCGCGCCGGCGAGCACCGGGACGGGCTCGGTGAGCGGCGCCGTCGGGGCGGGTGCCGTCGCCTCGGGCGCCGTCGGGCGGGCGCGGTGCACGGCGACCGCCGCACCGAGGACCGCGAGGAGCGCCACGGCCACCGCCAGCATCGCCGTGCGGACGCCGACGACACCTCCCAGAGCACCGAGCGCCGTCGGCCCGACGAAGCCCGAGAGGGCGCCGAACGCCGCCATGACGGAGACTCGGACGCCGGCGAGCCGCGGGTCGTCCGAGGCGGCGGAGATGGCGATCGGGAAGTTCAGCGCCGCCCCGGCGCCCCAGGCGCCGATGCCCACCAGGGCGAGGGGCAGGCTGGGCGCCGTCACGTAGACCAGGATGCCCACGATCGAGACGACGGCGCCCGCCCGCAGGACGAGGGCGCGGCCGAACCGGTCGATGAGGCGCGTGCCGGCGAGCCGGACCAGGGTCATCGCGCCGACGAACACCCCGAAGGCGATCGCCGCGGTGGACTGGCCGGCGCCGAAGCCGTCGACGACGCCGAGCGCGACCCAGTCGTTCGCGGCGCCCTCGGAGAGCCCTGCGACGAGTGCGACGACGCCGATGAGCAGCGTGCTGACGCCCACCGGGCTGCGCACGAGCGCGGCGAGACCGCCGCGTGGGCGCGCCGTCCCGGGCGCCGAGGGCTGCGGGCGCCCCGGACGACGCGCCGGGGTCGGGCCGCGAAGCGCCCGCTCCTGCGGGAGGACCGCCCCGGCGGCGACCCAGCGCCACGCGAGCGCCGCGACCGCCATGGCGAGGAACTGGCCGAGCAGCGGCACGGCGAGCGCGGCGACCGCCGCGCCGACGAGCGCGCCCGTCACGGTGCCGATCGAGAAGGCCGCGTGGAAGTGCGGCAGCACCGAGCGCCCGAGGCGCCGCTCGACGTCGGTGGAGCCGAGGTTCAGGGGCAGGTTCCCGCCGCTGAACGCGACGCCGTTGAGGAGCAGACCGCCCGCGACGAGGGTGAGCGAGCCGCTCGCGGCCCCCACCCCGACGGCGACGTACCCGACGGCGAACACGACGGCGCTCGCGCGCAGGGCGGCGACGAGACCGAGGCGCGCGGTGACGGCGGGGGCGACCGTCGTGGCCACCAGGCCGCCGAGCGCCGCCGCGAGGAGCATGCGTCCGAGCTCGGCCGGGGCCAGGCCGAGGGAGTCGCGGACCGCGGGCACCCGGGCGATCCAGAGGCTCAGGGTGAGGCCGTTGACGAAGAAGAGGCCGAGGAGCGCGAGCCGCGCGGCGGCGGTCGCGCGCTCCTCCTCGCCGCGCTGGGTGGCCGTCGGGACGGCGCAGGCGGACGCCCGCCGCGGGAGAGACATCAGTGCACCACACGTTCTGCGGCCGTGGGATCGCCACGACCGGGGTTGGAGAGATCCGGACATGCGTGACGGCCGCAGGGTCGCCGCGGCCGTCAGGTCGATCACCGTCTCGAAACGATTCGATTCGACGCTCTTCATTGTGCGGGACGGCCCGGCGGGCCGTCAAGCGCCCCGGACCCGTAGCATCCGTCTCGGGGGCCAGGCCCGGCACGGGGCGCCGGGCGCGACGAGGGGCGGCAGGTGGCACGCGGAGACCGGACGACGTTGGCCGACGTGGCGGCCGACGCGGGCGTGTCGGTCTCGACGGCGTCCCTCGCCTTCTCCGGCGCCGGACCGGTGGCCCCCAAGACCCGCGAGAAGGTCCTCGCCAGCGCCGCTCGGCTGGGCTACCGGGGGCCCGACCCCGTCGCCCGGTCGCTGCGCCGCGGCGAGACGGGCGTCATCGCCGTCGTCGTCGGGGACCGGCTGCAGCGCAGCTTCAGCGACCCGGTCTCCACCCAGACCCTCGACGGCATCGCCCAGGAGCTCGGCGAGCGCGGCCTCGGCCTGCTCCTCGTCCCCTCGGACACGTTCGGCGACGTCCCCCCGCTGCTGCGCCACGGCGCGATGGACGCCGCGATCATCGCCGGGCTCTCCGCCCCCGGGGACCCCGCCCTGCGCGCCCTGCGCGAGCGGGGCGTGCCGGTGGTCTGCATCGAGGCCACGCGGCGCGACGCGTCGACGGTCGAGATCCAGGACCGGGCCGGGACGGCGGAGCTGACGGGCGAGCTCGTCGCACTCGGGCACACGCGCATCGCCGTCATCACCCTGCCGTTCGGCCCGCAGCGCCACCGCCGGTTCTTCGACCCCGCCGGCGACGTCCGGCCCGCGTACACCCCCACCCGGAACCGGTGGGCCGGCGTCCGCGACGCCGGGGTCCTGCCCGTGCTCGCCGTCGAGCCGGCGACGTCGCTCGTCGACGAGGGGGTGGCGTGCGGGCGGATGCTCCTGGACCGGCCCGACCGGCCGACCGCGGTCGTGGCCGCCAGCGACCTCCTGGCCGCCGGTGTGCTGCTCGCGGCCCGCGACCTGGGCCTTCGCGTCCCGGAGGACGTGTCGGTCGCCGGGTTCGACGGCGTGGACCTGCCCTGGCTCGCACCGGACGTGCTGACGTCGGTCACGCAGCCGCTCACCGAGAAGGGCCGGACCGCGGCCCGCGCGGCCGCCGCCCTCGCCGCGGGCGAGAAGCCCCGGCACCACCTGCTCCCGGTCACCCTCCGGACAGGGACGACCACGGGCCCCGCGCCCCGCTGACGGGCGGAGCGTCGTCGTCGGGCCGTCCGCCAACCCCGGCGGTCCCGGGCCGGACGCACGACGTCGGGGCCGGACGCACGACCGCCGGTCACCCGGCATCGGGTGACCGGCGGTGCGGTCTGCGGTCGGGACGGCGCGGGCGCCGTCGGGCCTAGAGGCGGACGACCGCCTGGGCCTTGCCGAGGACGGTCACGTCGAGCGCCTTCACAGTGAGGTCGATGCGCGCGGTGCCGGCGGCGGCGTCGAGCGCGCCCAGCTTGCCGACCGTCGTCACCTCCACGGCGCCCGGGTCCTCGACCGGGATCGGACGCGTGAAGCGGACGCCGAAGTCGACCACGCGGCCCGGGTCGCCCAGGAACTCCTCGACCGCGGACGCCGCGACGCCCATCGTGAGCATGCCGTGGACGATGACGTTCGGCAGGCCGACCGCCTTCGCGAAGCGCTCGTTCCAGTGGATGGGGTTGAAGTCCCCGCTGGCGCCCGCGTACTTCACCATCGACAGACGCTCGAGGGAGACGGTGGCGCTGAAGAGCTCGGTGCCGACGGGCAGGTCGGCCAGGTTGGCGACGGTGATCTCGCTCATGTCGTTCACTCCCCCCGCACCGCGAGCGTCGAGCGCACCGTGGCGACGGGCGCGCCGTCGGCGTCGGTGATCTCGGCCCGGGTGCTGACCATCGAGATGCCGCCACGCTCCGTCACGCCGTCGACGTGGACGGCCGTGCTCAGCACGTCGCCCGCGTGGATCGGCCGGTGGTGCGTGAACCGCTCGTCCGCGTGCACGACGCGCGAGAAGTCGATCGACGCCTCCGGGTCGGTGATGTACTCCGCCTCCGCGCGCTGTGCGACGACGACGGCGAACGTGACCGGCGCGATGACGTCCGGGTAGCCCAGGGCCTGCGCGGCCTCGGGGTCCGTGTGCGCGGGGTGATGGGCGTGGACCGCCGTGGCGAACTCGGCGATCTTCACCCGGGAGACCTCGTAGGGCGACGTCCCGGTGAAGACCCGGCCGACGTAGTCTGCGTTGACTGGCATGGCGCCGACCCTACTGGCCGGGCGAACGCGACGTCAGCGCGTCTCGCGGTGTCCGGTCTTGGCGTTGCAGCGGGGGCAGTACTTCTGGAGCTGCAGCCGGTCGGGGTTGTTCCGCCGGTTCTTCTTCGTGATGTAGTTCCGCTCCTTGCACACCTCGCAGGCGAGGGTGATCTTCGGACGGACGTCCACGGACTTGCTGGCCACGACGATCTCCACCTCTGCCGCGTGCGGGCAGTCGATCGACTGCCCGCTCTGGAACCTCACGAGCGGTAGCGGGGGCGGGATTCGAACCCGCGACACCACGATTATGAGCCGTGTGCTCTAACCACCTGAGCTACCCCGCCATGGCCGCGGAGCCTGGGCGACGTGCGCTGCACGCCTACCCGGACCCACGACCAGAGCCCCGATAGGGAATCGAACCCTAGACCTTCTCCTTACCATGGAGACGCTCTGCCGACTGAGCTATCGGGGCGGCGCAGACGAGGGTACACGGCCTGGACCGTCGCCAGGAAATCGGCGGTCCCGGCGTCTGCGGGCCGGACCCCTCGGGGTCTCGCCGCCGGACGGTTTCGCACGTCCGGACCCCTTCCCGCTGCTGAGCTCGCACCTCCCGTCGCCGCCCCTCCGCCGAGTTCGCACCCCCCGGCTCGCCCCTCGCGCCGAGTTCGCACC
>JBDIAU010000174.1:0-5029 GCA_039812565.1 Beutenbergiaceae bacterium | reverse complement strand
GGGCCACCATGCCGCCATGGCACTGTGGGCGCACATCCTCCCCGACACGCAGCGTCGACCGCTCGACGCCCTGACCGACCAGCTCGACCTCGAACGGGGCGACCGCCGGTCGAAGGTCTCCGCGTTCTGGACGATGCTCTCGTTGTCCGCGGTCATCGCGGTCGCAGGCGTCCTCGCGGACTCCACGGCCACCGTCATCGGCGCGATGATCATCGCGCCGCTGTCGATCCCGATCATGGGCATCGCCGTGGGCATCGTGCTCGGCGACAGCCGGGTGATCGGCCGGTCGATCCGCTTCGTCGCCGTCGGCATGGCGGTCGTCGTCGGCATCGGCTTCCTCGCCTCGATCATGCTGCCCAGCACGGTCAACCTCCTGACCAACAGCCAGGTCACCTCCCGGACGTCGCCCAGCTTCCTCGACCTCGTCGCCGCCGTCGCCACGGGCCTGGCGGGCGCCGTCGGGCTGTCCCGCAAGGACGTGAGCGACGTCCTGCCCGGCGTCGCGATCGCGATCTCGCTCGTGCCGCCGCTCGGCGTCGTCGGCGTGTGCCTGGGGCAGGGGCAGATCGCCATGGCCCTCGGGGCCCTCGTGCTCTTCCTCTCCAACGTCGTCGCGCTGGTCCTCGCGGGCACCCTGGTGTTCAGCGGCTACGGGTACCGCCACGAGGCCGAGCAGCGGCCCGGCTTCCGGCGCCGGCGGGCGTACACGGCGGTTGCGGTCGGCGTGCTCCTCGTGCTCGTCCCGCTCGTCGGGAACAGCGTGGGGACGTGGCTCGTCGCGGTCTGGCAGCAGCGGATCCACACGGCCGCCGAGGCGTGGGTCGAGCCCGTCGGCGGGCGGGTCACCGACGTCGAGATCGTCTCGTACACGGCGGTCGTCTCCGTCGAGGTGCCCCGCTCCCTGCCCGACGTCGCCCCGCTCCTCGAGGCGCTCGACGGGCAGGTGCCCGACGGCGTCGTCGTGGTCGTCGACGCGGGCATCGGCGAGCAGGTCGACGCGGGCACCGTCGGGATGCCCGCGTCCTGATCCGCGGGCTGGGCACGACTGTCGCGCGCGGGCGCGGCGAGGCACGATCGCGGGAGCGGGGCGCCGGCGCGGCGGGGAGGAGACAGGCGTGAGCAGGGAGACCATCGTCGTCGTCGGGGCGGGGCTCGCGGGCGCGCGGGCTGTCGAGGCGCTCCGGGAGCGCGGCTACGTGGGCCGCCTCGTGCTCGTCGGCGCGGAGCCGTACCGGCCCTACGAGCGCCCGAACCTCTCGAAGTCGTTCCTCGTCGGCGACTCCACCCTGGAGGAGCTCTTCGTCCACCCGGACGGCTGGTACGCGGACCACGACGTCGAGCTCCTGCTCGACGAGACCGTCAGCGGGCTCGACGCCGGCGCCCACCGCGTCCGGTTCAAGGACCGGGAGGCGATCGCCTACGACCGTGCGCTCCTGGCCACGGGCTCGGCGCCCCGGCGCCTCGCCGTCACCGGCGCCGACCTGCCCGGCGTCCTGCAGCTGCGCACGATCGACGACTCCAACCGCCTGCGTGACGCCCTCACCGCGGCCGGGCGGGTCGCCGTCGTCGGCGGCGGGTGGATCGGCTGCGAGGTGGCCGCGGCGGCCCGGACCCTCGGCGCCGAGGTGACCCTCCTGGCCCCCGAGGACCTCCCGCTGGTGCGGGTCCTCGGCCACGAGATGGGCGCCCTGTACCGGGACCTGCACGCCGAGCACGGCGTGGACCTGCGCCTGGGCACGGGCGTCGAGGCCGTCGCCGGGATCGAGAAGGCCGAGGGCGTCGTGACCGCGACGGGGGAGCTGGTCCCGGCGGACGTCGTCGTGCTCGGCGTCGGCGCCGTGCCGCGGGACGAGCTGGCCCGCGAGGCCGGCCTCGTGGTCGGTGACGGCGTGGTGGTCGACGAGCACCTGCGCACCAGCGACCCGGACGTGTTCGCCGCCGGGGACGTCGCGGCCGCCTGGAACGTCACGCTGGGCCGCCGGCTGCGCGTCGAGCACTGGGCGAACGCCCGCGAGCAGGGCCCCGTCGCGGCCGCGAACATGCTCGGCGAGCCGACCCCCTGGGGCGAGCTTCCGTACTTCTACTCGGACCAGTACGACGTCGGCATGGAGTACCGCGGCCACGGGGCGGGCGCGGACCGCGTGGTGGTCCGGGGCGACCTCGCCGCCCGCGAGCTCGTCGCGTTCTGGCTGGCGGGCTCCCGCGTCGTCGTCGCGATGAACGTCAACGTGTGGGACCAGGGCGAGGCCCTCGAGGCGCTGCTGCGACGCGGGGCCGACGTCGACCCCGCGCGGCTCTCGGATCCCGCCGTCCCGCTCGACGAGGTCTAGGTCCTTGGGTCTTAGTCCTGCCCGTGGGCCGCGTCAACACGTTGCGGAGCTCGCGGTCCCGCAAACGGTTGCAGCCGGCCAAACCTGCGGACCGCCTGCGCGCATGGCGCCACCGACCTGCGCGTCCGGCATGTCATCGTCGTCCTACCCAGAAGCAGGGAGCTCTGTCAGCCGATGACAGAGATGACGGGCTGACGACGGTGCGGGTAGGGGACCCGCACCCGAGGACGCCGGTCCGGGGGAGGTGCCGTCATGCAGAACATGCAGAGCGAGAACGCGCAGCGCTGGCGGGCGTGGCGCCTCGCGTGCGAGCGCGGTCGAGACCGGGCAGAGGCCTACGACCTCTACCTGCACCCGCAGTCGCGGATCTCGGCGGACCGCGTCAGAGCAGAGCTCGGGTGGGACGAGCCCGCCCGCCCGCCCGTCGGCCTCAGCGCCTGAGCAGCCCGCACGGACCCGCCGGCCGTCGGCACGCAGGTCAGGCGCCGATGATCGCCCGCAGGGCGAGCGCGTCGCGCACCGCGTTCCCCTCACCGTCGTTGTTGAAGTAGACGAGCACGTCGCGGCCCTGCGCCGTCCACTCGCCGATGCGGTCCGCCCACCAGCGCAGGTCCTGCTCCGGGTAGGAGCCCGCGTACAGGTGCTCGCGGTCCGGCCCGTGGAGGCGGACGTAGACGAACGGCGCCGTCGCCACGAGCACGCACGGCAGGTGCGCCCCGCTCATCACCACCGAGGCGGCGCCGTGCCGCTCCAGCAGCCCGAGCACCGTCGGGTCCTGCCAGGTGGGGTGCCGCAGCTCCACCGCCACGTCGATCCACGGCGGCAGGACCGCGAGCAGGTGGTCGAGGGCGGCGTCGTCCCGCTCGTGCGTCGGGGCCAGCTGCACGAGCAGCACCCCGCGACGGTCCCCGAGCTCGTGCCAGCCGGCCGCGATCCGCTCCGCCCACACCTCCGGCTCGCGCAGCCGCCGCGCGTGCGTCAGGCCCCGGGGCGCCTTCACGGACATGACGAAGCCCGGCGGCAGCCTCCGACGCCAGCTCGCGAACACGGCCGGTCGGGGCCAGCGGTAGAAGCTGGCGTTCAGCTCGACCGTCCCGAACCGCTCGACGTAGCGGGCGAGCCGGGCGCCCGGCGCGGTGCCCGGGGGATACAGGACGCCCTCCCAGTGGTCGTACGACCAGCCCGAGGTCCCGATGTGCACCGCCATCTCCCCATCCTGCGCGTAGCCTCGAGGAGATGGCCCATCCCGCCGGCGTCCCCCTGCCCCCGGACGTCGCCCCGGCGGTGGTCGTGGTCGTGCGCGACCCCCGCCTCCGGGCGCCGCTCGTCCGGGAGTTCACCGTGCGCTACGGCGCCGACTACGACTGCCGGTTCCCGGAGACCCCGGAGGCGCTCGACGCCGAGCTGCGCGCGCTGCGGGCGGACGGCACGCCGGTCGCCCTCGTCTTCGCAGTCCTCGGCGACGGCGACCCCGACGGCGTCGCCCTCGCCGCGTCGGCGCGACGCCTGCACCCCACGGCCCGCCGGGTCATCGGCGTGGCGTGGGGCGACTTCGCGCGCACCCGCGAGGTGTTCGGCGCCATGGCCGACGGCGCCGTCGACCTCTTCCTCCTCCTGCCGCGCCACCGCCGGGACGAAGAGTTCCACCGCGGCGTCACGGAGAGCCTCGAGGACTGGGCCTTCGGCATGGCCGGCCCGTTCGAGGCGGTCCGGGTGATCGGCGACCGGTGGTCCCCCCGCACCGCCGAGCTGCGGGACACGTTCGGGCGCAACCACATCCCGATCGGCTTCGTCGAGGCCGGGACGGACGCGGGGCGCCGGGCGCTGGCGGACCTCGGGCTCGCGGACCCGCCCCTGCCGGTCGTCGTCGTGCAGTTCACCCCCGAGCCGCGAGTGCTGCTCGACCCCAGCGACGTCGCCATCGCCGAGGCGTTCGGGCTGCTCACCCGCCTCGGCGACGAGGACGTGGTCGACCTCGCGATCATCGGCGCCGGCCCCGGCGGGCTCGCCGCCGCCGTGTATGCCGCCTCCGAGGGGCTGCGGACCGCCGTCGTCGAGCAGCGCGCCGTCGGCGGCCAGGCCGGGACCAGCTCGCTCATCCGCAACTACCCGGGCTTCCCCCGCGGGATCAGCGGCGCCAAGCTCGCGTACGCGTCGTTCGAGCAGTCCTGGGCGTTCGGGGCCGAGTACCTGCACATGCGCTCGGCCGTCGGCCTCGAGGCCGACGGCGACCTGCGGGTGGTGCGGCTGTCGGACGGCTCGCACGTCCGCGCCCGCGCCGTCGTCATCGCGACCGGAGTCGCGTACCGCCGGCTCGGGGTGCCGGACCTCGAGCGGCTCGGCGGGCGCGGCGTCTCCTACGGGGCCGCCACCACCGAGGCGCCCGGCTACGCGGGGCGGCGCGTCGTCGTCGTCGGCGGGGGGAACTCCGCCGGGCAGGCGGCGATGCACCTGAGCAGGTTCGCGGCGCACGTGACGATCGCGGTTCGCGGCCCGGACCTCGCGGCCAGCATGTCCGACTACCTCGTCCGCGAGATCGCCGCCGCCGAGAACGTGGACGTGCGCCACGAGGTCGAGGTGGTCGGCGGCGAGGGGGACATGCGCCTCGAGCGGGTCGTCCTGCGCGACCGCCGGACCGGGACGGACGAGGTGGTGCCGGCCGACGGCCTGGTGGTCCTCATCGGCTCCGCGCCGCACAC
>JBDIAU010000173.1:0-5041 GCA_039812565.1 Beutenbergiaceae bacterium | reverse complement strand
CCGGAGAGCCTACGCCGCTCAGTGCATCGCGATCTTCAGCCCGACGGCGACGAGGCCGAACCCGGCCGCGACGAGGGACTCCGCGGCGAGGCGCCAGCCCGTGGCGCCGGCCCGCCGGCCGGCGGCGTACCCGGTGGCCCCGAGCAGCCCGACCGTGAACCACAGCGCCACCAGGGTGGCCGTCGTCGTCTCGGCGCCGAGCAGGATCGACGCCGTGAAGACGCCCGCGGTGGGCAGGCCGCCGAGCGGCAGCGCGGCCTCGTGCCGGACGGACGAGCGCACGACCGTCCAGGTCGGCACGAGCGGGTCGGCCACGTGCTCGGCGACGGCCTGCACGTAGATGTGCGAGAGCCAGTAGATGAGCAGCGAGCCGAGCATCGCCAGGACGACGCCGGTCGGGGAGCCGGCGTGCGAGCCGGCGATCGCCAGAGCCGTGCCCGCGACGATCGCGCCGTAGAGGACGAGTGCGAGCCGGCCGCCCGCGAAGCGAGCGGCGATCGCCTCCTGCCGGGCGTCCGCCACGGCGACCTCCTTCTCCCGGCCGGCTCGCCGTCGGCGCCGGCGGGACGAGCGTAGGGGACGGCACGGCGAGCGTCGCCGCGCCGTCCCTGCCGTGGACCGTGCCCGGCGGCTACGCGCCGGAGACGTCGGGCGTGATCGTCCGCGGGCCGGCCCCGGCACCCACCTCGATGCGTCGCGGCTTGGCCTTCTCCGCCACCGGGATGGTCACGGTGAGCACCCCGTTGTCGTAGGCCGCGACGATCCGGTCGGCGTCGACGCCGTCGCCGAGGGCGAGCTGGCGCAGGAACGTGCCGGTGAACCGCTCGCTGGCGATCCACTCGACGCCGGACTGCTGCTCGACGGGCCACGTCCGCTCGGCCTTGACGGTGAGCGTGCCGTTGTCGACGCGCACGTCGATCGTCGCCGGGTCGACGCCCGGCAGGTCGGCGAGCAGCACGTAGGCGTCGCCGGAGCGGTAGAGGTCCATCGGCATGAACCGAGGGCTGCGCGCCGTCCCGGCCGGCGTCCCGAGCAGCTGCTCGGTGAGGCGGTCGAGGTCACGGAACGGATCGAATCGGAGCACGGCACCCACCTCCCCTGGAGCAGTGACCATCAGGTCCCCACCACCGTGGCGGGGACCACCGTGCGACTCCAGTATTAGCACTCTCGGGTCGAGAGTGCCAGTCGCGCGCCCGGGGTCGGCGCGGGCGGGCGGTGCCGCGTGGGCGCGCGGTCCGAGGTTCCGCGCGACGTCGCCCGCGGGGCGAGCGGGATCGACGGCGGGCTGCGCCCGCGCGCGGTCGCGGGACATGATGGACGGGCGGCGGTCCGGTCCACGGCCCGCCCGGGCGGGAGGGGATCGGGCGATGGCGAGCGCGAACGGGCAGGACGGGGACGTGCGGGTCGGGCTCCTCGGGTACGGGCTGGCGGGCGCCGCGTTCCACGCGCCGCTCCTGGCGACGACGCCGGGCCTCGCGCTGACGGCGATCGTCACCGCCAACCCCGAGCGCGCCGAGGCGGCCCGGGCCCGGTACCCCGGCGTCCGCGTCGCGGCGTCGGCCGCGGAGGTCCTCACCCGCGACGACGTTGACCTCGTCGTCGTGGCGACGCCCAACGCCACCCACGTCCCCCTGGCCACGCAGGCCCTCGAGGCCGGTCTCGACGTCGTCGTCGACAAGCCGGTCGCTCCGACCGCGGCGCAGGCGCGGGCGCTGGCCGCGCTGGCGGCCGAGCGCGGCCGCCTCCTCACCGTCTACCAGAACCGGCGCTGGGACACCGACCTGCTCACGCTGCGCGGCGTCCTGGCCGCGGGGACGATCGGCGAGGTCCGGCGCTTCGAGTCCCGCTTCGAGGGGTGGAGCCCGACCGCCAAGGGCGGGTGGCGGGAGTCGGCCGACCCGGCCCAGGCCGGCGGCCTGCTCTACGACCTCGGCGCCCACCTCGTCGACCAGGCGGTCCAGCTCTTCGGCCCGGTGGCGCGGGTCTACGCCGAGGCGGACGTCCGCCGGGCGGGGGTGGGCGCCGTCGACGACGTGTTCGTCGCCCTCCACCACGCCGACGGCGTGCGCTCGCACCTGTGGATGAGCAAGGTCGCGGGGCAGCTCGGCCCCCGGTTCCGGGTCCTCGGGGCCGACGGCGCCTTCGTCGCCCACGGCCTCGACCCGCAGGAGGCAGCGCTGCGCGCGGGCGGCGTCCCGGGGAGCAGCGGCTGGGGCCTGCCGCCGGACGGTCGCCACGCCGCGATCGTCCGCGGCGAGGAGAGCACGGACGTGCCTCCGGTCCCCGGGGACTACGGCGCCTTCTACCGGGCCGTCGCCGCCGCCGTGCGGACGGGGACGACGCCGCCCGTCGCCGTCGAGGAGGCGGCCTACGTCCTCGACGTGCTCGAGGCCGCGGCGGTCAGTGCGCGGGACGGCGACGTCGTGCGGCTGCCGGGCGTCTGACGGCGCCGTCGCGCGGGACCCACGAGAACCGCCACGCCACGACGGCGAGGCCGGCGAGCGTCCAGGCGGCCAGGACGGCCAGGTGCCCGGGCCCGAACCCGGCGCCCAGCGCGCCCGCGTCCACGGCCTGCGTCATCGAGCGGGTCGCGTGCCGCAGGGGGAACACCCAGCTGACGGTGTCGAGCCACGGCGGGAACGCGGCGCCGACCACGAAGACGTCGGAGACGAACGCCAGCGGCAGCAGCGTCCCCAGGGCGACGCCGATGAACGCCTGGCCCGTGCGCACGAGCGAGGCCACCGCCAGGCCCAGCACGGCGAAGCACACCACCGAGGCGAGGAACGTCACGAGGACCCCCGCCCAGTCCGGGGGCAGCGCGGTCCCGTACATCACCGTCGCCAGCACCCAGATGGCGGCCAGGGTGATCAGGGCGACCCAGACCGCGCCGACCACCCGCCCGCCGAGCAGCGCCGGCAGCGGCAGCGGCGTGGCCCGGACCCGCTTGAGGACCAGGGTGTCGCGGGACTCCGCGATCCCCTCGGGCATGTTGACGTAGCAGGTCACGGCCGCCCCGTAGACGGCCATCGTCGCGGCGAAGAACGTGCCGAGCATCATGCCGTTGTCGAGCCGCTGGTCCCCGCCGCCGTTGGCCGTCGGGATGATCGCGACGAGGAGGACGGGGAAGGCGACGGCGAAGAAGACGTTGCCCGCGTCCCGCCACAGCGTCGCGTTGGTGTGCGCGACCTGCGCGCCCAGCAGCGTCAGCGCCCCGGGGCGGGCGGTGCGGCGCGGTGCGGCGTCGCGCGAGCTCGCTCGCCCGGCGGTGGCTCGCACGCCCGCCGTCCGGTCCCGCTCGCGGCGCAGGGCCCACGTCGCGACCGTGGCGCCGGCGACGCCCCAGAGCGCGATGACCGCGAGGTGGTCGAGGTACAGGCCCGAGCCCGTGAGGTACGGGTTGAGCGCGTCGCCGAACGCGTTGACGAGGTGCTTGAGGGGGAAGACCCAGCCCACGCTCGACATCCAGGCCGGCGTGGAGCTCCCGAAGAAGAAGATGTCGGAGAAGAACGCGAGCGGGATGACGAGGCCGTTCGTCACCGCGAGCGTCGCCTGCATGCTCGGCAGGAGGGCCGCGAGCGCCAGCCCGCAGGCGCTGAACGACGCCGAGGCGACCACGATCGTGAGGAGCGCCGCGGGCGCCGTCCGCGCGATCACCTGGACGTCGTAGAACGCGACGCCGACGCCGAGCACCAGCACGACGGCCAGGAGGCCCAGGACCAGCGCGGCCCCCATCCGCCCGCCGATCAGCGCCCACGTCGGCAGCGGCGTGCCCGCCTGGCGCTTGAGGACGCCGTTCGCACGGGCCTCGGCGAAGCCGACGGCGAGGAACGAGAACGTCGACATGACGACGCCGAACGCCGCGAACGCCGGGGCGACGAACTGGGCGAGGCGGACGCCGGAGCGCTCGTCCAGCACCTCGTTGCCGATGAGCGCGGCGATGAGGATGAAGAACACCAGCGGGAAGCCGACGCTCAGGATCAGGGTGATCGGCGTGCGGCGCAGGCTGGTGAGCTCGTGGCCGACCTGCCGCAGCAGGAGGGGGACGCCGCGGCTCACGGCTCGTCCGCGGCGTCGGCCGGCTCGGCGCCGGGTTCGCCGACGAGGTCGAGGTAGACGTCCTCGAGGCTCGGCCGGGAGACCCCGAGGTCTTCCAGCTCCAGGCCGCGCTCGAGCGCCCAGCCGGAGAGGGTGTGCACGTCCGCCGTCGGCCGCCCGGTGCGGATCTCGACGATGGTGCCGGCGAGGCGGACGTCGTCGCCGACCGCGGGGAGGTCGGCCACGGCCGCGCCGTCGGGCAGGCGGAAGGACACCACCGTCCCGCCGCCGGCGGCCGCGGCCAGCTCCTCCGGGGTGCCCTGGGCGATGACCCGCCCGTGGTCGATGACGACCACGCGGTCCGCGAGGTGCTGCGCCTCGTCGAGGTAGTGCGTGGTGAGCAGGATGGTCGTGCCGAGGTTCCGCAGGCGGTCGACGAGCTCCCACGCCCGGCGCCGGGCCGAGGGGTCGAAGCCGGTGGTCGGCTCGTCGAGGAACAGCATCTCCGGGTCCCCGACGATGCCGAGCGCCAGGTCGAGGCGGCGCTTCTGGCCCCCCGAGAGCGTGCGGACCTTGTCCCCGGCCTTCTCCTCGAGCCCGACGAGGGCGAGCACCTCGTCGACGGGGCGGGGGTGCGGGTAGTAGCCGGCGTGGAGGCGCACGAGCTCGCGGGGGCTGAACTGGTCCTCGAAGCCCGCCTCCTGCAGGACGACGCCGATGCGCTCGCGGTACGAGCGGCCGCCGCTGCGGGGGTCGACGCCGAGCACGCTCACGGTGCCGTCGTCCGGGGTGCGGTACCCCTCGAGGATCTCGACGGTGGTCGTCTTGCCGGCGCCGTTCGGGCCGAGCAGGGCGACCACCTCGTGGGGCTCGATGGCGAGGTCCAGCCCGTCGACGGCCCGGACGCTCCCGTACGCCTTGCGCAGACCCTCGACGACGACGGCGGACATGGCTCCTCCTCCGGCCCGTCGCACGGGCTCATCTGCCGTTCTACTCGCCGGGCACG